>JASFHE010000347.1:0-7029 GCA_050123415.1 Desulfobacteraceae bacterium
AGTTCATGCATGATAACACGGGTAGACACACCCATGTATATATCCCTTGTGCCTATCCTGAGTATCTCACGCCTCCTGAACCGCCTTAACTTATTGAGCCAGTCCCTCTTTTCACGGCAACTGTTCGCGGCCTTTCTCAACTCGCTTTCCAGATCTTCCCTTTTCCTGGTAGTGTTAAGCAGTTCGGGATTGATCAGCCAGTCAAAAAATCCCGGGTAGCGGATTAGTGTATCAGATAAAAACTGGCTGTTTGAGAAGATTGCTAATATTATCTCCAGATGCATAGGCTGAGATAAAAGTACATTATAATGGAACTGAGGGCTTGCGAGAGAACGTATAAAACGTTCCCAGTTATTAAGCGTCATATCAGGATCAGGCGATCTTTTTATAATATCCCAGGCCATAAGGGCCAGCCTTCCAAACGTTTCCCTGCGGCTCCCACCCTGCCCTGCCAGTCCCTGGAGGTTTACATATGCCCTTGCTGTATCCTTAATACCGCTTTCTGCCAGTATCCTGTCACGTATTTCAGAAGGCATGCTGTCAGACAGGATTACATCTGCGATTGTCCCGGTATCCGTGCCCGGTAGTGAGTCAAGACCGAAATATTTTTCCGCAAAGACCCTGACTCCGGCCATATGAGTTTCGAGATCAATATATAACTGTTGCGCCGGGTTTATGGCTCCGCTGAATCTGTAGCCCATCCTTCTTGCAAGGTGTTCGAACTCACTAGTGTCCGTGTCCGGCAAAAAAAGATCAATAGCCGATCCCCTTAACATTCTAAGCCCATTGATCAATTCCCGTAAAAATCTGTATGCCTCTGTAAGTCTGTCATAAATCTCGTAGGTCATGTAACCGTTGTCCTTAAGGGCAGTAAGGGCAGAATGAATACTGTGAGTCCTGACATCCTCCAGGTCTTTCCCGTACATAACCTGAAGTGTCTGGACTCCATATTCGAGGTCTACAAGCCCCCCCGGACTGTATTTTGCATTTATTTTCCCGGCAATGTTCCTTTCCCTGAACTGCCGTTCCCGCATTTCCCTGACAGCCCTTATATCAATGATGTCTGAAAAATAGACAGCCTCATTGCGAATCCTTTCGATACGGCCCCCCAGCTCCCGGTCACCTCCTATATACCGCATCCTGACAAGAGAAAGAATCTCAATTGAATGGGCCTGACCTTCCCCGCTGTAATATTGATTAAAACTTTCCAGGCTGCATGCCAGAGGGCCTGATTTGCCATGGGGGCGAAGCCTTAAATCGATCTGGAATATTCCCTTACGCTTTGCCTCGATAAACTGATACATCCCCTTTACCATCTGGTTAAAAAACTCTGCATTTGTTATTGATTTTTCTCCATCGGTTTTGCCTTTATCTCCATAAATAAACATGAGTTCCAGATCCGAAGCATAACCGATTGCCTCACCCCCAAGCTTGCCAAGGCCAATGATGGCATATTTCACATCCCGGCCTGAGTCATCCCTGGGATGTCCATATTGTTTACTGAGATCCTCATAGACAATATCAGCAGTCTTGTTAATTACAAGTTCAGCGAGCAGGGTCAGTTTTTTTGCCAGGAATCTGTAGTCCAGTTCCGGATTAAGTATATGATCCAGATCAATAAGAAATATTTCCTGATCCTTGAACCGGTTTATTATTGTTTTTTGCTCTTCAAACCCGACAGCATCTTTAAGAGCATCTCCCAGCCTCTCGGGGATATCTTCAAGGGAATCACTCAGCCTTGTTTTATTTTCAGCACTGTTAAACACAGTGAGGAGCGATTCATATTGAAGCCTTATAAAATCTTCCCACAAAAAATCGCTTGCCCCGAGCAGCCTGGCAAGATCCTTAAGATTCCCGGGATCTGTCAAATGCCTTGACCACTCCTCCCTGAATGGCTGTCTTACGATATCTTTAATAATTACTTCAAACCTGGAAAGAGCTGTATATGGGTCAGGGGCCTTTGCCAGGAAGTATGTAAACTGCTTTGTGAGAAGTACCGAGAACTTAATCCTTTCAATTGTCATTCGGTCTTCAATTTTATCACCTTTTGGATCTGTAAGGTCCAGCTGATCTTCCACCCGGCCATGAAAAGTTCGCATTCTTACATGTTCTATCTGGATATTATTGAGCGCAAGGGCATTGGAAAGTGCGTACATAAACGCAGGCGTATCCTGCGACACAACTTTAAGCCTGGTTAAAGTACCCGAATCATTGTCAACGGTCAATTCAACCGGATACAGTACGGGTTCAGACTCCTTTTCTATGCTGGCCAGGTGCCGGACGACCATTTCATTAACACTGTTTTTTGCCCTTGTAATTGATTCTTCAAGACCTTCTTCAAGAAGAGACACTATTGATTTCAGGGTTTCATTGAAGCCCTGCTTCCAGTCCTCGAATGATATTGATCTTGTCAGATGACCCGAAAAAAAGTCCACTATCTTTCGCCTGCCGGATTTATCTGATGAGATCGATACCCGTTTTCTTTTTTTTCCCCTTACTGTTTTTACTTTCTGTTCCTTTCGCCCGTATGTATAGACATCCCCGGATATGATATTAAGGCCTGTCCCGGACAGAAGTCCTGATATGAGTGAAAATTCGGATGGATAATCATAAGCAGTAACAGTACATTCAATAGTATTGTCTCTTGTTTTAATTATCCTGGTTTCAACAGGGTTTGATGAGGAAAGTTTTGAAATCAATTCTATATGATCACGGATATCGCCATCATTAAATTTTTTAAAATAGTTATCACTGAGGCGTTCAAGGTGTTCTTTGATTATTTCTTCATTAATTCCGGGAAGTTCTGTTAACAGTGATTCAAGGTTCGGTTTCATGGTGTCCTGTGTTTTTTCATTCAAAAACTGGCATTTTTGAATGAAAGCTTTCAGCCCTCAGCTATCAGCTTTCAGCCAGAAACAGTCGATAGCGGGGATATAGTAAAATGACTTTTGCTGACAGCTGAAAGCTGACAGCTGAAAGCTCTTTTATACCACAGATTTATAAGATATTCAGCGAAAAGAAAAAACCTCCGAAGGAAACCTTCGGAGGTTTAAAGGGTAAAACTTCTAAAGTGATAAATCTATTTAAGATAATAATACCGGGACAATTTGATCTATCACTGACTACATGAAAGCTTAAATATCATAGTAAAGCGCAAATTCCCAGGGATGAGGTCTCAGGTCAATTGCCTCTACTTCATTTTCCATCTTGTAATTGATCCATGTTTCGATAACGTCAGGCGTAAAAACATCACCCTTCAGGAGATATTCATGATCAGCTTCAAGATTACCAAGTGCTTCCCTCAGTGAACCGGGGGTTTTTGGTACTTTTGCCAGTTCTTCAGGTTCCATATCATAGATATCCCTGTCAAGCGGTTCACCCGGATCAATCTTGTTCTGGATACCGTCAATAGCAGCCATAAGCATGGCGGAGAATGCCAGGTACGGGTTTGAACTCGGATCAGGACATCTGAACTCAATTCTCTTTGCTTTCGGTGATGATGAATAAAGCGGAATTCTTACTGAAGCGCTTCTGTTTCTTCTTGAGTATGCAAGGTTAACAGGTGCTTCAAAACCGGGAACAAGTCTCTTGTAACTGTTTGTTGTCGGATTGGTGAAAGCAAGAAGACTTGGAGCATGCTTCAGGATACCGCCAATAGCATACATTGCTGTTTCCGAAAGCCCTGCATATCCGTCACCTGCAAACAGATTTTCACTGCCTTTCCAGAGGGACATATGAACATGCATACCTGTACCATTGTCATTAAAGAGCGGTTTCGGCATAAAAGTTACTGTCCTGCCGTTAGCAGCGGCAACATTCTTGATTACATACTTGTATTTTAATAGATTATCAGCCATCTGAACCAGAGGAGCAAACCTCATATCGATCTCGGCCTGGCCGCCTGTAGCAACTTCATGATGCTGGCACTCAATCATCAAGCCGATCTTTTCCATTGTAAGGACCATTTCGCTTCTCATATCCTGAAGACTGTCTGTAGGGGGAACCGGGAAATAGCCCTCTTTGTATCGGGGTTTGTAACCAAGGTTCGGCTCTTCCACTCTGCCGGTGTTCCATCGACCTTCGACAGAGTCAACATGATAGTAGCCTTCATGTGAATTCTGGTCGAATCTAACATCGTCAAAAATAAAGAACTCTGCTTCCGGACCGAAAAAAGCGGTATCGGCAAGTCCAATGCTCTGAACATAATTTGCAGCCTTGCGTGCTATGTTACGGGGGTCTCTGGTATAGTCCTCACCTGTGACGGGATCACAGATGTTACAGATCAAAACCAGGGTTTTTGCCTTAAAAAAAGGATCGATAAATGCAGATTCCGCAACCGGTTTAACCAGCATGTCAGATTCATTGATTGCCTGCCACCCTCTGATACTCGAACCGTCAAACCCAAGACCTTCATCAAATGTACTTTCTTCAATCTCTCTTATGGGAACTGAAAAATGCTGCCACATCCCTGGAAAGTCCATAAATCTGAGGTCAACCATTTCGACCTTCTCATCTTTTATTAGATTGAGTACATCTTTTGCTGTTTTAATTTCAGCCATATTCTCCTCCTTAAATAAAGTTAGGTAAAATTTTTCTTTGAGTGCCGTATATTATATCATTTGATACCGGCAAATCGGCATCTTTTTAAACATTTCAGATAAATGTTTAGCAAATGTCATGCCACCCCTGATAATTAATTTAAACCAAACATATCAACAGGTTATAAATCACGACACCTTCGATATAAAAACTCGATACTACAATATTGTAGATTAAAACTTATTAAGGTTACATATTAGTATGTTTTTCAAACAATGATACATTATCAGACATTCAGATCAAAATACTTTTTTATTCCTGCAAATGAAATCCTCTTTTTCGTTCCCAGATATAACGATTTTGCAGCCTTTATTCTATCAATCGAGGCCATCAGCCTTTCCATGGTTATTTCATTCTTCAACAGCTTTTTCCTTAAAAGGTCGATGCTGTCAGATACATTTTTCCGGTTTTCACAGACAAGCAGAATATCTGCTCCTGCCTCAAATGAGGAAACCGCCCCCTGAGCAACACCAACGTTTTTTGAGATTGCACCCATCTCCAGGTCATCCGTAAGAATAAGACCTTTAAATTTGAGTTTTTCCCGTAATATGCCTGTCAGTATTTTGTGTGACAGGGTCCCCGGATACTCAGGGTCAATGTCAGGATACAAGGCATGGGAGGTCATTATTCCGGATACTTTTTGTTTTACGGCTTTTTTAAAGGGAAGCAGTTGATCCTTTCCTGTTTCACCGTTTTCGTATCTGATTGTAACATGCCCCTGATGCGGGTCAAAATTTGCAAGGCCAAGTCCTGGAAAATGTTTTGCAACCGCCATTATCCCCTTTTCCTGTAATGTATCGATCACAACACTTCCCAAGAACCCGACTTTTTCAGGATCATCACTGAATATCCGGTTTTTCAGATGCCTGTCAGGTTCTCCCCTTTTCACATCCATAACAGGGGCGAGATCCATATTAAGCCCCACCATTTTCATCTCTCTTGCAGTTACAGTCGCAAACTGCTTTGCCGATTTTTCAGGATCAGGGGATGCCACTATTGCTTCGTTACCCGGGAATACTGTAAAAGGCTCTTTGAGCCTGGCGACGCTTCCACCCTCCTGATCTATAGAAATAAACATACGGTTGCCATGATATTTTAATGATACTGCCTGAATGTCTTTACATAGCTTTGCAAGCTGCAGGGGGTCCTTAATATTTCTGCTGAAAAGTATTATACCACCGATATTATAATCACGTATCAAGTACTCGGTATGTTTATCAAACTCAGGTCCGGGAATACCGATCATAAATAGCTGACCGATATAACCATTAATCTCTGAAAGGTCCATAATGGTATTCATGCCAAATCCTTCTTTATAAATAAAAGCCATCAGCCTTCAGTTCTCAGCTATCAGTAAAAGACTTTTATAAAAGAGTCTTGTCTGAAAACTGATGGCTGACCGCACTAAATACCGTCATTCTCCGGCTTGACCGGGGAATCCAGTTGTTTTAAAAATAGATTAATCACTTTTTTATTTAAAATAGTTAACATTTATTTATAATCAGATACTATCAAATGCAACAGATATTTAAGGACTAAACATAATGAAAGCAATGATAATGGCAGCCGGTTTCGGAACCAGACTGAGGCCACTGACAGAAAATTTTCCAAAGGCCCTTGTACCTGTGCTCAATAAACCGGTCCTTGAAAGGAATATTGAATACTTAGGTAAATACGGAATAAAGGATATTATTATAAATGCACATTATCATGCAGATCAGATCAGAGAATTTGTAATATCCCTGGAAAACCATCAAGCTAATCTGACAGTACGCACTGAAGTTGAAATCCTCGGTACCGGCGGAGGGATAGCCAATTGCAGAGAATTTCTTAAAGATGACACCTTCGTAGTAATCAACAGTGATATACTCACAAACATCAACCTTGACACAGCGATAAAGAATCACAATGAATCAGGTGATATCGTAACACTGGTATTACATGATTATCCCCGCTTTAATCAGATAGACACTATTGGCAATAAAATTAAAACCATCAATAAAACAACAGCATCAGGCAGGCTTGCCTTTACAGGCATACATGTGCTGGAGCCTTCAATATTCGGTTTATTGCCCAGTAAAAAAGATTATGCCGATATAATTACTGCCTGCTACAATCCCATGATTGAGTCAGGCAAACCAATAAACGCATATATAGCATCAGATCATTTCTGGTATGACATCGGCACACTAGAGAGTTATAAAAAAGCCAACCTGGATTTTTTAAAGTTTAAAAGTATGCAGTTTCTAAAAGGTAAAAATACCAGGCTTGACTCTTCCGTGATCCTGAAAAACTGGGCAGTGATTGGAAACAACGTATCCATCGAAAAAAATGCTGTCATCGACAGCTCGATAATATTGGATAGGGCCGTTATCAAACAGGGAAGCCACATTAATGACAGTATTGTCACACCATGAAAATACCTTGAAA
>JASFHE010000348.1:0-7029 GCA_050123415.1 Desulfobacteraceae bacterium
ATCATCATCCATCCATGTATGGAGACAGCGGTTTCAGTCCGTTAACAACTGTACATATCGCCAATGCCCTGGAACATAAAAAACCGGATGAAGGTGACGGCGAATTTCAACCCGGTATAGACGCGACCTATCTGTCGGGTATGAACCTGGATAATAAATTACCCGGATGGCTAACGATCCTTAAAAAGATAAAAGACGGAGCTGAATAAAATGGAAAACAGAATTTTGTTTGTAGATGATGATTCGAATATCCTTGATGGATACAAAAGACAGTTAAGGAAACAGTTCAGTGTTGAAACTGCCGAGGGTGGAGAAAAGGGCCTTGTTGCAGTAAAAGATAATGGCCCCTTTGCCGTAATAGTATCTGATCTCAAAATGCCGGGTATGGATGGCAATCGGTTTCTTGCGCATGTGAAAGATATAACACCGGAAAGCACCAGAATACTGCTGACAGGTTATGCTGATCTCAGAAGTGCTATTGAGGCGATTAATAACGGGAGTATTTTCCGGTTATTGACCAAACCATGCGATAAGATAGACCTGATACAGGCACTGGAAAACGGGATTGATCAGTATTTAAAGAATGTAAGATCAAAGGCCGGTAACGATGCTTTAGACAACGCTGCAAAGAAAAAGATATTGATAGTGGACGATGATCCGGCCACAGTAAGGCTGCTTCAAAAATCACTTGAAGACATAGAGGATATGGAAGTATTTTCAGCAGGAGATGGAAGGAAAGCAATAAAACTCCTTAACAGCGAGAATTTTGATCTTTTAGTCTGTGATATTTTCATGCCCCAGGTAAACGGTTTGCAGCTATTAAATTATGTTAATAAACATATTCAGGGGATGCGCGTTATTGTACTTACCGGTGACGGTACGGAAATAATGGAAGATAAAATCAAGTCCATTGGCAGTTACCAGTTTTATGAGAAGCCTCTGGATATGAATGTTTTTAAAGACAGCGTTCTCAGGGAATTGCGTTCAGCCAATACCAGCCAGATACATGGAATCAACATTTCTTCCTTCCTTCAATTGATAGACATTGAAGGTAAGATCTGCACTCTTACTGTCAGGTCACATGGCAATGTGGGTTATCTCTATTTCTGCGAGGGAGAGCTGATAGCCGCGGAAACTAACGGCCAGAAGGGTGAGCAGGCTGCTTTAAATATTATAAGCTGGAATAACAGCATAATTGAGATATCTGATGTATGCCAGAAAAATAAACGGGAGATTGAAAAGCCGCTAATGCAGATCCTAATGGAGAGCGCCAGGATCAAGGATGAAGAAACAATTGCGGCGGAGGGTTAGAATGTCTAGAATTATAACAGTATCAAGTGGTAAGGGGGGTGTCGGCAAGACCAATATCAGTGTGAACACCGCCCTCTATCTCGCGGGCCAGGGGTACAGTACATGCCTCTTTGACGCGGACATGGGTCTTGCTAATGTTGATATCCTGCTGGGGTATTATCCTGAATTTACTCTCGAAGATGTTCTTCTAAAGAAAAAGAGTATTAAGGATATCATTATTAAAACTGATTCAGGTCTGGATATTATCCCCGGCAGTTCAGGCGTTAAGATGCTGGCAGATCCGGAGCCGGGCCAGATGGAATATATAATAGAAGCATTATCAGAGCTTGACGAATATGATTTTTTTATCTTTGATACATCAGCGGGAATTTCAAAAAATGTTATATCATTCTGTGTAACGTCTCCTGAAATTGTTCTGGTAATAACACCTGAACCTACTTCTATTACCGATGCATATGCGCTTCTTAAAATACTCTGCCTGAATAATATCGACAGCACAGTTATGATCGCGATCAATCAATGTATGAGTATGGAGGTTGCCAATAAACTTTATTCCAGGTTTAAAGAGGTTGTGCAAAAAAATCTTAATATAGACATTTTTCCTCTGGGGACCATTCCTCTTGATCCTCATGTGTCAAAGGCTGTTAAGCAACAGGAACCGCTGATTTCCGCTTTTCCGAATTCTGACGCGACAAAAGGAATTAAAAATATTGCCAGATACCTTATAAGTAAAGGCGCCACGGAGCTTAATGATTATGATCTGAACGATTTCTGGCGGAAGTGTCTTGAGCGTCTGAACGGTGATCTTGTGCTGACAAATAATAAAACCAGAAAGAAAACAAAACCTGTTCCGGGGGAACTCTCGCTTGAGCAAAAGAAAAAACTTAGAGACCAGGCTGCGGAATCATCCGGGAAGACTCAAATAGTTGACTCCAAAGTTCAGGATGAAGCTGCTGATGAAATAGCGGCAAAGAACGAACAAATAAACACCGGGGATGTTTTTAAAATACTGGAAGGTCTTGTGGAAGGAATATCAACAATATCATCCGAACTTGGAGCTATACGAAAAATGATGGAAGGTGACAGAGCCCGTCTGGCAGAAGGGGTAGTGCACCATGAAAGTTGAGGCGCTTAAACTGATTGATATGTTTAATAATATATGTCACATTTTTTATGATAGTATAATAACAGGGATAATATTTTGGCATTTATAAATTTTAATAAAAAAGAAATTCAGGCGAAGATAGTCTATTACGGACCGGGTAGAGGCGGTAAGACAACAAATCTTGAGTTTATACACCGGGAGCATAAAGACCGGATTAAAACCGAGATGATTACTGTAAAGACAAAGGGTGACAGGACCCTGTTTTTTGATTTCCTTCCTCTTAATGTCGGGGCGATCAATGGATATTCTCTGAAATTCCAGCTGTACACCGTTCCCGGTCAGGTCATGTACAATGAAACGAGGAAATTGGTGTTGAGAGGAGTAGACGGGATTGTATTTGTTGCCGATTCTCTTGCTATGAGAAAAGAGAAGAACATGACGTCCTTAAAGAATCTTCAGGAAAACTTAAGCGCCTATAATAAAAATATTTTTAAGATTCCTCTGGTAATGCAATTTAACAAGAGAGATCTGGAACAGCAGGGAATCCCGCTAACATCCGTGGAGTCACTCCAGAAAAGCCTTAACAGTAAATTAAAGGTTCCCTGTTTCGAGGCCAGTGCAGTAAACGGCACTAATGTCCTGGCAACATTAAAGTCAATTGTCTCTTTGACTGCTAAATCAATTTCAAAAGAACTACAGTAGATACAGGTTAATACAGGTTAGGAAACATGGGTACAGAAATCGATATTAACAATAGAATGCAGGAAGCCGAAGTTTATCACTCGATGGGATTGCCCAAAGAGTCTCTGGAACTTTATGAAGGAATATTAATCAGCATCCCTTCTCAGAATAATAAGGCATATCTGAAAATACAAAAAAAGATTCATACTCTCAAAGAGGAGATCAAGGAGAAGTATCCGGAAGAGTTCGAAGGATTGTCAGAAGAAGATGTGGCCGGTATCCAGGAACAACTGACCTCAGTGGATGATAATGCTTCGGCTATTAATGACAGCGCTTATGCCTTTAAGGAACTTGGGCTCTACAAGCAGGCGATTGCCGAATATGAAAAACTCTGTACACTTGATTTTCCCGTAGAAAACATCATACCTGATTTATGTGATTGCCTGTTTAAACTTTACCCTTCAATGGAAATTATCCTGCAGGCGGATAATTTCTTTAAAAAATTTAATTTTGAAGATGAACAGCTTGCCGAAGTAAAATATCAACTCGGGCTTGAACTTGAAAAAAGGGACAGCAAAGAACAGGCGCTCTATTACTATGAAACGGCAGCAGAGCTGGATCCAAAGAATGAAGATATCCAGAGGAGATTAAACGCGCTTGCCGCCCATTTTGCAACCGGTTCAAAGTATGATTATCTGTTGAACAATAACATAATAACAACCGAGCAACTGCTTGACGCCCTTGCAATGTCAAAAAAAACCAAGGCCAGTGTTGAACATATTCTTGTGTCCCAGTTTAATGTAAGCAGGGAAGATATTGGTAAATCACTTACAGGGTGCTACAGGCATCCATTCAAGGGTTTTGATCCGGAAACTCCCACGCCTTTTGAATTACTTACAAATTTAAAAAAATCATTCCTTTTACAGGATCTGTGGGTACCGCTGGGATGGGAAAAAGACACCATACAGGTATTGATTGATGATCCAATCAATCTGAATAAAATAGATGTTGTGATGGCTCTCCTGAAGGCCAAAAAGGCCGATTTTTTTATCGGTTATAAAGAAGATATAGAGGCCTTTATCAAACTGTTTTTTGATAAAAAATTGGCAACCGATGGAACTGATTCCACGGAGGCAAATTTTGATGATTTTGATTTGATGCCTGATATCTCATTTGAAGAAGAGGAGGAAGACTACGAGGACCAGGCAGATGAGTTCAATGAAGCATCGGGAAAGGTTGTCAAGCTTGTTGACCAGATCCTTGTCGCGGCGTATCGTAAAAACACATCTGATATCCATATTGAACCATCACCCATCACAAAGGCGACAACCGTTCGCTTCAGGCTGGACGGCGTCTGCCAGGAATATATACAGGTGCCCAACACCATGGCAAAGGGTATGCTGTCCAGGATTAAAATAATGGCAGGTCTTGATATCGCTGAGAGACGGCTGCCGCAGGATGGTAAAATAAAATTTAAAAGAAAAGGCATTCCTGCTTTTGAACTCAGGGTTGCGACTCTTCCTACAACAGGAGGTTTCGAGGATGCTGTCCTAAGGATACTTGCCAAGGCAGGAGCCATGAAACTGGATAACATGGATCTTAACAAGCGCAATCTTGACACCATGAAAAAGATAATAGCACAGCCTTATGGCCTTGTTCTTGTCGTTGGACCAACAGGATCAGGAAAAACCACATCTCTCCACAGCGCGCTGGGTTACATAAATAAACCGGGCATAAAGATATGGACGGCTGAGGACCCGGTTGAAATAACACAGCAGGGAATGAGGCAGGTGGAGGCTCATCCAAAAATCGGTCTTGATTTTGCACGGATTATGCGTGCATTTTTAAGGGCTGATCCGGATGTGATAATGATAGGTGAAATGCGTGATAATGAAACCGCGTCAATAGGCATTGAGGCTTCACTTACAGGCCACCTTGTTTTATCAACGCTCCATACTAACAGCGCCCCTGAAACAATCACCAGGCTTCTTGACATGGGACTTAATCCCCTTAACTTTTCCGATGCCTTTCTTGGTGTTATGGCCCAGCGGCTTGTAAGGCGTCTGTGTCCAAAGTGCAGGAAGGAATACCACCCCACAAAAGAGGAGTTTGAAGATCTTGTTCTTGATTATGGCGAGGAACAATTTAAAAAAACCGGGATCGAATATACGGGTGATTTCAAACTGTTCAAACCCTCGGGGTGTGACGCATGTTCCGGTACAGGTTATAAGGGACGGCTCGGCATCCATGAACTGATGGAAGGAACCCCCGGTATAAAGCGGATGATAAAAAAACAGGCAAACAGCGAAGAGCTGTTTTCTCAGGCCATGGATGACGGAATGATGACCCTCAGGCAGGACGGGATACTAAAAGCAATTGATGGTTTGACAGATATAAGTGAAGTGAGAAGAGTATGTGTCGGCTAATACTATGGAAACAGAATCTGACTCCGATAAAAATAAATTCCTGATCAATCTTGCAGCCAGGCTTATATCACTGCTTCCTCTCAACAGGACCAACCGGTTGCAGCAGGCAGGACCCCGAAGATTTTCAACAGTGCTGATGCTGACAATCACCTCACTGGTTACGGTGTCCGTTGTCGTGGTGCTTTTTGTCCTGAACGGTTATTTTAATGAGAGAGTTGAAACGGAGTTCCGCAAAAAACTGCATGCCGAAAAAGGTCAGATCGAGATATTGATCAAAAAACGCATAGATGACGTAAAGAAAGTCCTCGATGATTTGAGTACTGACAATTCGATAAGAGTACATATGATGCTTGATGCCCGGCCCAAGCTCCTGGAACGAATAAGGCAGACCTACCCCCCGGACAGCGGTGTGTACGCGTTTATCCAGAAGGGCAACACAGATATGGTCACTCCGCAAAGCTATAACAGCCTCTCAAAAGAAACAGTGCTTCATACCCTTTATGTCTGGCCTCGCGGTGATGTTATTTCGGATAACGGTACTCCCCGTCTTGTATGGATATTTTCTCAGCCCATCACAGGCACTGACGGGGATATGGGCACTGCTATAGTTTTTTACGACATGCTGGAAGACAAACAGCTGAGTGAGTCCATAAAATCCGCGGTTAATGGTGATCTGGAATTTTTGTATGGAGAGAAACTCATCCCTCTCGGGGAAAACCTGTCAGCGACATCCAACCCCGGGATTTTGGAAGAGGCGGGTGATAATAGTCAGGGCTTCAGGCTTGTTGATAACCTGACATATTCGCGGATTGTGTCTAACAAAAACCTGTATTATGTTTCCTCTGCCGGAGAACTCCTTTCCGAAAGGCGGAAGGTAACCATACTGATGTGGATTTTTTCTGCCATAGTTCTGGTTGTCTCAGTACTGATATCCGTTTTCCTGGCTGATAAAATGGCTCGTCCCCTGAAGGAAATGACCCGGAAGGCAATCCGGATTTCCGAGGGCCATGATATTCCACTCAGTTTTGAAAGAAACAACGAATACTGGGAGTTTGATCAATTATCCGAGGCCTTTAATACCATGTTTGCCCATCTCAAGGAGGCAGAAGAACGAGCCCGTTATCAGGAATTACTGGAAAATGTCGATGATGCGGTTTACATCCTGGATGAGGAGGGATTCATCATCGAGGCAAACAGTGCCGCATACGAGCCGCTTGGGTATTCACGGGAACAGTTTTTCGATCTCCGGCTGAGTACCATAGTACCTCCTGATGATTATAAACGCATAATCAGCCTTGGAGAAAAGCCTGAAGATTATTCGGAACTCAAAAAATTAACCATTGAAACAACTCACTCAGGTAGAGAGGACCATTCCATCCCGGTAGAAATTCAATCACGCCCGATTATCTATATGGGAAAACGCGTCATATTAAATGTCGCACGGGATATAACCGACCGGATTGAGGCGGAAAAGCATAAAACATTCCTTGAGAACCAGTTGAGCCA
>JASFHE010000349.1:0-7024 GCA_050123415.1 Desulfobacteraceae bacterium
ACCGACCCTCTATTGAATGATATAACTAGGGAGTCTGGTATCTGCATCATGGACGACTGTGGTAATATAGTAGCTAAAACATGGAGATGCCCTGAATTTCTAAGTAGCGTGGTTCGCCTATCCGACGAACTCAGACACGGTGAGTCAGTAGTCGAAGAAGTATGCGAAGGTGAAATGATAATGATCTATTGCTTTGATAAGGAATGGATGATCGCCTCGGAGCACTCGCCGGTTGCAAGTAATATGGTGGGAATTAATCAAACGTATAAGGAGGCTGTAGAGGAGTATTTACTAAGCATATCCGGTGATTACTGGAGAAATATATTCAGCGGAGTCAATCCGATGTACTGTTTTGTTTTCATATATGCTGATGATAAGCCAGCGGGGATGGATAGCGATTACAAAATGATAAACAGGATGCCTTTGTACGATGTGATAAACATGGAGACAGGGCAGGAGCTCCATAAGACTCGGGTAAGCACACTGGCCCATGAACTAGGCCTGTACAGACCGGTACATAAGACTACCAAAAGTTTAAAGGACATATATAACGAGTCAAGGAACATCGACATCCCATCGCCAGGTATATTAATCACAGGTAAGGAGTCCGGGGATAAGGCATTTATCCCTAACAAAATTTACCAAGCTTTGAAAGAAGCACACGATTTAGGCAGCAACGCGCTGCCAAGACATATAGCTAAGGTGTTTGTGAACTGCAAACGCCTGAGCCAGCTATCAAAAATAATGAACGCTCAGAGAGGATATGCTGAATTCTTCAAATTATTCACACATGTCAGACTCAATTTAAAAAAGGACTTAAAAACTCTATGGCATAAAGTGGAGACAATAGAAGATCCAGTAACATTCAGTGAGAGTGTAAGAAATTATCCATTCAGTTATATTTTAAATTCTATGAAAGGCAACACAATCGCTAGTGTAGGTGATGGCGTCAATAAAATAACAGCCGACCAGTTAGTAGCCTACACTGAGAAGACATCAAATAAAAAATTCAAGGAGAGTATGAAATCATGGCTGAGAAATCAACAGTAGTGTTCACGCCGTATCCGAAGGTACACTACGCAGAGGAGTATCAAACAACGGGGTTTCAATTTGCATTCATGTCAAAAGACAATAAGATGTGTCATGACTGGATCATCTGCAGAGACTTTTTACAGGATGCATTAAGGAATCAATTGACGGGAAGAGATGACGAGATATACAGTTTTCATTACAAACCAGGTATAGATCCGAAACTGGAAACCACCCGGACGTTAATGTTGATGTCGAAAGAAGGCGCGGACGCTTCTGAGTTCAAAGCCATGCTTAAGAGCGCGGTGAAGCTTGTGAATCACTATGAAACCAGACATAAATTAACACCTTTGACCAAAATGTTGAAGGCCAAATCAGCTGGAGAACCTGGCAGGATATGCTATCTGCTTAAAGGGCCCGGGGCATGGTCGAAAAGTCCGGTAATGATATCCCTGTATACGTTCCTGATTCGAATCGGCTATCTCAAGTTGGACTTCAAAGACCATAAAGAGCTGATGGCTGTGTTCAAGGAGCTTTCCAGCGGCTCCGGCCGGGATCACAATTATCTGAAGCAAACGTATGAGAAGTTCGACCTGATGATAAAGCACAGATCCAAACACAATTTCAAGAAGAGGGGCTACAAAAAAGGTGACAATATACGTTTCCAGGATGATTCAATACACAACTTTCATCACAATTCCGGTATAGTAAAGCTAGCTCAGCTCAATGTTTCCGACAAAAGCGTGAACGAGGAGTTTAGAAAAATATTCAAATAGGACATATAACTTAACTCTTACTTATCCGCCGCACACGAGTATCATCATCAAATGGAGGTAGGAGTAAAAATGTCCAGAATTAAACTAACAATAGGTACAGACCCTGAATTTGCTTTGAAAAGTAAGAAGGGGTATGTAGCTGCGCAGAGTGCCAACATAGAAGGCACGAAACATGAACCGTTCGCATTGAAAAATGGTGGAACTTTACAGAGAGACAATGTCGCTGTTGAGTTCGCCACAGACCCTGCAAAAACGCCAAAGAGTTTTGTCAAGTACATAAAACAGTGCCTGGCAGATACTTACGAGATGCTGCCGGAGGGAGTTGATATGGTCGCTGAACCATCTGCTCAATTTCCGGAGGAAGAGCTAGAACATCCTGAAACACAGGAGTTCGGTTGCAGTGCTGACTTTGATGCATATACCAAAACCAAGAATGCGCCGCCTTATTGCTCGGATGAGACACTGAGGTCTTTTGGGGCGCATGTCCATGTCGGTTGTCTCGATGAGAATGGGGAGCCGATCAAAGGCCTTGAATTCCTTACTGAATTTCATGGCAAAATTGATGTAGTAAAGGCAATGGATTTATTCCACGGTCTGGTGTCAACTTTATTCGATAATTCACCTGCGGCAATAAAGCGTAGAGAGTTATACGGTAAGGCCGGCTGCCATAGACCCACTAAGTATGGGGTGGAGTATAGAGTACTTAGTAATTTTTGGATGAAGTCACCGGAGCTGGTTATGTTGATCGATTCTTTAACGAGAGATGCAGTTAATCTCGTGAAGAAAAAACAATTGGGGAAAATACTCGAAGCAGTGGGTGAGGATAATCTCCAGAACATAATCAATAACGGAGACACTGGTGCTGCTGGTGAAATACTCAGCAACCACATAATTCCGAAAATGTCTAAACAGACGTTGGAATATTACGAAATGTGTCTTGAGAAGATGCCAAAATACAAATCCATAAAGGAGGAGTGGGGCATTTGATAGATACATGTGTTCCCGTGGTCTAAACAGGTATAAGGATACCGGGCCTTCACCCCGGCTACGCGGGTTCGAATCCCGCCGGGAACACCAATACATTCTGTGCTGTCGGATACGGGCTGAAGCCAGAGAGGACTACCGTTATAGGTAAGCTCAACATGGAAATGTCCTGAAACCATGTATTCCTTCAGCATAGATTCAACTTATTAAGGAGGTTGCGTGTGATTATAGCATTATCAGCTGAGACTGAAAAAGACAAAATCAGGCTAAGCAAACCATACATCGACTATGTTGTTAAAGCTGGCTACGAACCTGTAGTAGTATCTCCAGCAAATGATCCGATCATAATATCTGAGATATGTGACGCATTGCTATTGACCGGCGGGCGGGATGTTGACCAGATATACTACGATGAGGACAATATAAGTTCTTTCAAGACAGACCCCAACCGGGACCAATTTGAGAGAACTTTGCTGTGGACTTTCATAGCTAAAGGTAAACCTGTCATGGGCATATGCCGTGGTCTTCAGCTCATGGCGCTTGAATTCATGGACAGGTATATCGATCACGAGGAAGATACATATCTGGAGTTCAGGGAACACATCCCTCACCACTCCGTTGCAGAGAGCCTCAATCTGATGAGAGAGCACCCACATCACTTCGTGAAGTCGTTTACCAATACATTGTACAAGGGCAAACACACGAAGAATATTGATAAGCTTCCAGTGAACAGTATGCATCACCAGGGACTATGCATTGAAGCTGACCCTGAGTACAACGATCTCAATGAAATACATGACGGGATCGAATTCAAAGCGCTTGCCTGGACTGATCGCGGAATAACAGACAAAGACGAGGATGAGCAGGGATTCGTCATCTACGAAGCGTTCGAATTAATTGGATTTGGTACCAGCAGAATAGTAGCAGTCCAGTGGCACCCGGAAGAACTAGAGGACATCGCCTTGTTAAAAGGTTGTTTTGAGTTGAAAAGGGGCAAGACCAAGAAAGCATGATTATGTCGATAAGTAGAGGATGGGGAATCACGTCAGTATTACTCAGAAAAGGTAACAGAAGCCGCATCAGTTACCAAACCTACGACTCTGAAAAGGTAGTTGGGTTGGTAAGCAAGGCACAAGATGCATGCCTTGGTGGCATCATGAATGGAGTAGTAACTGGCCGTATACTTGACGACGTAATCGACAGTATGGTGCACTACAATAAAGATTTTGAACTGGAAGAGGTGAAAATAGATCCAAAATGGTGATAAACGAAATAAACAGACCAGAATTGATAGAGATACTGTCCGAGACATTTGGAAATTTCAGTTCACTACTACTAGACGATGCCATAATACACGGGCTAGCAATAAATTCACTGATAGCTGGACTACCACATGAGGGTGAACTGGAAGTCCTGTTACCTACTCACCTACTTGTTATTCAGAGGGAGCAGGTCTACAGCTGTGGCACCTGGCATTTTCTTGAAAGCCGCAAAGGCATTATCCGGCTGGAAGGTATGTACGGCCAGAGGTTGACTATCAAAGGTACTGCTAACGTGCATCAAACCATAGACAAATCCTACTTCGTATGTAACTGCATTGGTTCGACAAAATACGGCCAGATAATTGAGGTTGTTAAAAATGCTTATGAAGACTGTAAAAATGGCGTAATCCGAATCAATAATTACAACGTTGAGCTCGGCTTTGATTCCTTAATGTCGGAGATAAGCAGGTACACCAAACGTGGTTGGAAGCTGGCAATCTCACTTGACTTAGTAAAGAAGAACTTCGACAAGTTAAGACAAGTTTATGAGTGTAAAGAAAGAAGCAAGCTCAGAAGGAAAAGAGCTGCCATTGGCGAGTTTGTAACCATGAGAGAAGGCAGCGGGTGGCGTATAGAGTATATATCTCCGCCAGATTGTGACTGGAGCCCAAGGGTAAGTAAGTTGATAAGCGTCCTGGAAGATAAGGAAATCAAACACAGTGTCAGTTTGAGGGAAGAAGGTGCCAGACTTCACATAGGAGCATTCACCAGTTATCAGATGGATTTGCTAATAAAAGACATGAAGCATGCTCTATTGACTATACGGGAGACACGCAAGAAACAACCTAAACTTACAAAAGCAATTAAGAGTACTAAGCATAAGTTTGAAATTCCAACCCCGAAAGGCATACCGTATAAACCAAAGTCGTATAAATCAAAGCCAAAGCCAAAGCCACCCAAGAAAGCTAAAACTTCGCCTTTGATTGACGAATATCCAGCCTTCATACCGACAGCTACGGAAACATCAGCGAGCGCGTTTTTTGAGCCACCTGAGCTTGGTAGTCCCGAAACCGCAAAACCATTTGAACCGCCTGAACTTGGTAGTTCCGGAGAAGAGACCTTAGCCAAGCAGGCAGATGATATTATCGGCACATACGCTAAGCACTATGAGTCTCCGTCGCTGGAAGATATTGAGATGCCAAAATCCAAGCAGATAGACGATGTTTAATCCAAGCAGATAGACGATGTTTTCGGCACATACGCTAAGTACTATGAGATACCAAAATCCAAGGAGGGCCACTAAATGAAGACGAGTAAGGTATTTGTTTACGGCACATTAAAAGTGGGCGGTAGGTTCGACTACCCTGTATTCAGCAAAGCACGCAAGAAGGTCGAGGAAGCTGTAATTAAAGGTTCTTTGTACAGCCTAGGAAGCTTTCCCACCGTCAAGATCAAGGAAAAAGGCCAGGTGCATGGTGAGGTGCATACGTTCTCGCCGGATGACATGGCTGTGGTCATGTCCAGAATGGACTCGATAGAAGGCTATAACGCGGAATGTCCTGAAAAGGGTCTTTACAACAGGCACCAAGTGAAGGCAAAACTACCCGACGGTTCAGTAACAACTGTGTGGGTCTACGAATATAACGGACCAGTGACCAAAGCAGAAAGAATCGAATCGGGGGTGTGGGAAATATAACATAGATGTTTCTCAAATACAGCGCGGCGGTATGATAAGCAGCGCAAGAAAAAAGTGGAGGAAAGAAGAATGGCAGGTAGAATCGTAGAAATATGGCAAAAGAACGTAATTGACGGATTACCACAACAATTTACCGTGGGCGAGGCTATAGAAAACGGGCCGGTGGTGAAGGAAATAGACTACCGGGAGTCCGGAGCAATGGCTGGGAAAAGATACCCAGCAGCCACGTTTGTCGTGACCTTTGAGGGTACGCCAGTCGAAAGGCATATTCCGGCCCTTGATGTATGTGACATCGCCTATATACCGAAAAATGCAGTGATTCCAGGATTGGAGGAATAATTTGTGATTGAAAGGCCCAAAATACTTATTGTAAACGATACAGCTGATTGCGGATTTCCATATGGACCTTTATTTGCAAAACACGGAGATATATGCGAAGACCCGTCAGTGATAAAGACGAAGCCAGAGACCATTAGCCTCGTTGTTTTCACTGGCGGGTGTGACGTGCACCCATCCTTATATAATGATACCAGCCCAAACAACGTGTGTATGTCCAACAAGAATAGAGACGATGAGGAAGCCTCTATCTACAGACACGCTCTATGGAGCAGGATTCCTGCCATCGGCATATGCAGGGGAATGCAACTGCTTAATGTCCTTAATGGCGGTAGGTTACTCCACCATATATCGGGTCATACCAGTGGTGAGCATGAGATACGCACAAGAAAATCCACACCAGCACCAATGATATCAAATTCCTTCCACCATCAGATGTGTATACCGCACAGAAATACCCATATCATAGCGTGGACCAAAAACAAATTGTCTGACATTTACGTGGGCGATAAAGATGAGGAAATTGACTATAGCGGCCCGGAAGTCGAAGCAATTTTCTGCCCTTTGACTAGATGTGCAGGGGTGCAGTGGCATCCAGAACACAGAAGCACACACACCGATGTAAAAACGTGGTTTCACAGCCTGGTACACAGTTTACTTTACAACTCAATTGTACAAATAGAAAAGGAGTTCGTGGGGTCGGTAATAACCGAGCTCAAGATAGAATATGAACTATGATGTGTAATGCGCTTGACGGTAGTCTATTCCAGGAAATATATCTGATGGGGTCCGACTCCCTGATAAAGAAGTGTGACTGGTTTTCAATATCTTTAAGCTTTGAAGAGCTGATACAAGCTGTGGCCGCTTTGGACAAGGATGCTGATGACTACATGAGGATATTTCATGGAGTACTAACGCCGGCAAAAGTTATCCCCGCGGAT
>JASFHE010000350.1:0-6994 GCA_050123415.1 Desulfobacteraceae bacterium
GAGCTTCGAATTAATATACAGAATGAAATTCGATTGGCATCAAGTAGCATAGGTGAATCACAACAAGTTGTAAGTGGCGAAAAATCGGAACCTTATGCAAGTCCTTAACCGGAAATTACTGGAAAATAATAGATTTATTTTTTTTCTTCTGATTTATCTGACATCGCTGTCAATACTTCCTTTATTGTCGCGTCAGGATTTTTTGAAAGATAGCCCGCAATAAGGTTTGCCACATACGCTGTTGATATTGAAGTACCTGCGTATGTCCCCGGTTCACCATTATATCCGACAGGAAGCGAAGCAAAGCCCGGGGCATAAATTGTTACAAAATCTCCATAGTTGGATTTATCCCATTTTTTGCCCCGGGGATCAAGCGCACCTACACCTATGACCGAATTATAGGCAGCAGGATACATATCAGTGCCTGTGGCTTCATTGCCTGCTGCTCCTAAAATTATCATACCCTTTGAGGCCGCGTAATCAAAGGCCTGTTCAAGAAACCTGCTGCCTGTCTCCGAACCCCAGCTCAGGCTCATTACCCTGGCTCCATTATTCATGGCAAATTCAATCCCGTTCAGCAGATCAAAATTTGATATATAACCGTCTTCATCAAAACCCTTTATCGCAATGACAGGGTTAAAGGAACCTGAATCATCACCTGTGCCTGCGGGTTTAACCGCTCCACCGGCTATCATTGCCATCTGAGTACCGTGCCCCAGAGAGTCGGAGGGAGGTTGATCCGGATCAAGGCAGTTAAAAGCCGCGTATATATAGGGAGCTGACTGAAAATTGCCCGAAAGACCGCTGTCAATAACCGCTATGGGTACCGGATTTCCCGGGAGGCTGCCGGTAAGATATCCGGGAAGTTCTCCCGCGGGGTCGGGACTGAAAAAGGGATGATTTATAGGATACGCATAATTAGGTTCAGCTTTTTCTATGCCGGGGTATTTACTGATGAGTTCGAGTACTGCGAAATAATCTGATTTTTCAGGTAGAATTATTTTTATTATCCTGCTAATCCTGTTATATCCTGATACGGTTAAACCATTTTCCAGTAAAAATTTTTTAAAATTATTTATATCTATTTCATTTGAAAGCCTGATAAGCATTTCATTTTTTATAAAGATAGAACCGTCACGCGGATTTTGGACAATTCTTCGGGTGTCGGGAGAAAGGGTTTTTACAAGATCTTTTTTGCCCGGTATAAACAGGTAGACCTCTTCAAGTCGGATAAATTTCCCGTTCGGTGTATCAATGGTATTCCATATGAGGCTATAGTTCAGGTTCCTGAACAGGATTTTAAGACCCTGTCCGATTTCTCTGTTTTTAAAGGAAACTGTTACAGGCGGATTAATCCCCGGATCCGCATGAACGGTTATTCCCTGGTCGGCAAGGGCCTGCAGAATATCCCTTAGAGGGTCATTTTCCGCATATACCGAAAGCCTGTCTCCCGCAATATGAAGTTCAAAAGGATATGCTGCATGCCCGGACACCATTAAAACAGTGAAGAAAAATATAAAAATTGCTCTTTTCATGTGGAAATATCCGGGTTTAATCTGTTGAAATTATTATCACATATCATTATAAGATAACATTTAACCGAATCTGCAATAAAAAAGAAGGAAAAAAGAAAATATTTTATGTTTAAATATATACTGTTTGACTGGGACGGCTGTCTGGTTGATACATTACCGATATGGTATCAGGGAATGAAAAGAGGACTTTATGACTGCGGGATAAGTGCCTCTGACAGGGAGATAAAAAAGGGATTTCAGACATGGAACTTTTTTATTGAAATGGGCATATCAGACCTCAACCTGTTTACCGAAATTGTATATGGATATGTCATGGGCTGTCTGGATAATGTCAGATTCAATGAAGGAGTGATTGAGCTTCTTGAACAGGCAAAGAGCAGAGATATAAAGACAGCCATTGTCACATCCACTGAAAGATCCAAAGTATTACCGGTATTGTCGCGGCTTGACGCAACGGAATATTTTAATTGTATAATAGGAAGGCTGGATGTAATAAATCTGAAGCCTCATCCCGACCCTGTCAACATAGCGATTGATAAAATCGGCGGCAGCAGAGAAGAGACGGTTATGGTTGGCGATTCACTGAGCGATATCCAGTCGGGCAAAAGCGCCGGAATCAAAACCGTGTGGTATCTGCCCGAATATAACCGCGAGTACCACCTGAACAAAAGGGAGATAGCTGACGTTTCTCCGGATATGATTATCTCCCATATGAACGAGCTGACAGACCTGATATAACTTAGGAAGTGCCCATCCAAAAACGAAAGTTTTTGTTCGGCAGCTTTCAGCACTCAGCTTACAGCAAAAGGCTTTTAAAATAAAGACTTAGCTGACGGCTGATAGCTGACCGCTGAAAGCTCCCTCCAGAAATTGCCTCTTTCTGGATGGGCAGGAAGGTTTTTCGATGTCCAATATTACAAATTTTCCGGGTTTCTGGCAGGGAGATCCTTTCGAAATCATCAGACCCGAAGAATATGAATTGCTCGGAATAGACCCCTCGGATATTCCTCCCGGAACAGTGGCAGCCCATAGACACCCGCCTCTTTTATCGAGCCGTTATGGCGGTAATGCCTATGGCTTCGGCTTTTTTGAAATATACAGCCGGCTGAACAAGGCTGATCAGGATATTGTCAATTCCATTGATTACAATCATGTTGATGAAATAAAATCAAACTACAGGGAAATTAATAATATCTATAAAAGGATCAGCCTCTTAATCAGGTTCTCAAGCCTTGGAAAACCCTATTATCTTATACCGACCCATATGATGGCTTCATCGCTTACCAATATAAAAAGCAAGGCCGATGAAATAAGTAAAATTATAAAGGGACATCAAAAAAAATATCTGCAGGAGAGTCACAGGATCGGGATATTGACACACATGGATGATCCCATTGTTGATGTCCTTACCCTCAGGTTCAAGGAACATGAGTTTGTTATTATCGATTCCCAGGAGAGACTTCGTGATCTCAGAAAAACCCTTGATATTGTCATAATTACATGGGATCTCTACAAGACGGTCAAGCTGGAACTTTCTGTTAACCGTGCAATGGTCGCGCCGACCAAAAGCCAGCAGGAAAATTATATAATCTACACCCTTGATAAAATTTATAAGATATTGAAGCCCGATGGTGAGTTATTTGTTGTAGCCAACCGTTATAAACAAAAGACAAACCGCCGCGCATCCCTTACTTTTAAATCATTCGAAGAACAAAAAAATTTTTTAATTTTTACTCATATTTATAAAACAGGAAAAAAATACAGCAGCATCGAATCCACAATTGAAATAAATACCTTTGATTTTGAAAAGTATCTTGAACAGTCCTATCTGGACCAGGAACACCGTGAAAAGCTGTTAAAGGGGAAGAACGTAGCGGATCTCTCCCTCGAAGAAATAAATGACCTGCCATATCTGAATATTCCGCTTACCGATAATTATACATTCGGCCAGGAAAAATCCTGGATGAAACTCATGTCGATTTACTTTGATGAAATATTCTTCAAATCGGTTTTACCGGATGCGGTAAAGACCGAATGGGATCAGAGGTTCGATCTAAAAGAGTACACGCCGGATTATCTTCTCATCTGCCTCGCGCAAAAGCGGGAGATAGAAAAAAATATCAGAGAACTGAAAAATAATGTATCCCTGTCACCGATTGCAGGAAGTCCGCTGGCGCTTATTGCCGAATACAGAGACTCCTTTGCCTATCTCATAAGGACTCTCAAGGTACTGAAGGAAATTAAAAATAAAACATATTCAGGCCTTCACGAGAGTTATCTGGAAAGGATAAGGGAGCCCTTTGAAAGTAAAAAGATGCGTTACGGGGGCATGAGTCAGGTCATTAAATTAATAGGAAAGATAAACAGGCTTGAAAAGATCAGGGTTCAGCTTAACCCGGACAACCTGGAGGGTTTCAGGACCAAGGTATTTAAAAACCTGGAGATCCTGAATTTTTATGGTTTCAGCTATGAAGAACTGAGAGAAATCTGTCTTATAATAGCCGGGCATACAACCGGAGGGAGAATCATAGCAGGCAAGATGAGTGAAAAGACCCTTAAGCCGATAACCGATCTTGCCCGGACATATAACCAGCAGAACGCAATCAATCTTTTGCGATACTGCCGCCTGATGACCATGGCTGAGATCGTGGCATCCAGAAGGACAGATCTGGATCATGTGCAGGTAACCGAGCTTTTTGACCTGTTCGAATCGGCGCTCAGAATTACCACAAACAGGGACATTGACTGGGAGAGGCTTCTTGACGAAAAAATATCGGACATAGGGGGGAGCCATAACAAACTTATAAATAAGCTCTTCATGATGATGAAACATTTCCAGTTTATAGATAACTGGCATGAGCTTAGCCAGAAGGGTGAAATGGAAAAGGAATCCCTTGCCGATTATGATGATGATAAACTGGCAAAGATCGAAAATATAATTGCCCTGGTAAAAAATGTTGAACATTTTGAAGAAAAGTTCCTGAGTGACAATCCCCTTCAAAGGCCGGTTATCTTCAGGAAATTTTTAAATATGGAGTTTCATGGTACAGGACATCTTTTTGAAAGGCTGGGAAGTAAGCCGGCTTTTATCCTCTTATGGTTTACCGTTAATGTTACAAAGGGAAATATTATAAATTTCAATCCCATACTCGGGGATTCGATCTATGCGGACCTGGCCGCACGGGTCAAAAGGGTTGAAGAAGAGGCGATTATAATTAATACCGAGTACCTTTCTCCCGGGATATTAAGCCAGTTTACCGAACAGCTTTATGAAAATAAAATGGTGTTTGTTTTAAATACAGGATTTAAATTCTATCTCAGCCAGAAAGACCAGAGCCTGGATATAACCTATATCGATATTGACAGCACCATTGAAAGCCTCGATATCCTGAATAAAAAATACAAAAATATCAGCGTTTCCGATATCCCGCTAGCAAAGCTCGAGGAAATAGAAAAACTGCTTACCGAACTTGAAGATTTTTATCAAAGTCATCAAAGGCTGGTGGATAGAGATGTCACCGGATTAAAGATCCCCGGACGCCAGACAGCCTGGGTAAAGAGGATTGAGGGGCTCAGACAGTTTATCAGGGCCAATTTCAAAAAGGTGTTTTTTAAACCGGGCAGCCTGTTTGATGATCTGGAAAGGATCTTTCATTATTCTCCGACAATTCTTAATCTGGTACTTCCCGAACTGAACGATCTGCGTGAACTCGGCAGGGAAGGCAACCTGTACAGAAAATCGGCTGTGATTGATCACCTGTTGATCTGTGCAAAAAAATTTCAGGCCCTGATAAAAGGTAATCTAAAGGGTTTCCAGGATGTTGATGCGCTTCATAAACTTGCCAGAAGGGAGTTCGGCCCCAATGCTGCCGGTATAGTCGGTTTGAATGAATCCCAGATTGAGGAACTTGCCGATATTTCAACCGGCCTGAAAAAGAAAAACAATATCTTTGACGCCCTTATAAAGACCTTTATTCTTCAGGACATAGGCATGAGTCCTGCACTGAGAGAAAAATACAAAGATGAGATAAATACCACTGATCAGGCCCAGGCCGGGGTCCTGTTTTTACAGAAAGAAAATATTCCTGAAAAATACGGGATGGACTGCGAGGCTGAAAAGATACTTCTGTTTCTCATAAAACACCACGACAGACTCCACCATATAGTAAGGGGTGAATATACACTTCTTACACTGAGAGAAATTCTTGATACCGGAGATGCCGATCTTTTTAACGCCTTTTTTCTCTGTTCGGTGATAATGATCTCTGCCCTTGGTGAAGATCAGATACTTGAGGACCTTGCCAGCAGGCTCTTCATTTTAAAGGAGTTATGCCTCCGCATAATAAATGGTGAGACCAGCCTGGATGATTACCTTGAGGAGCTGTACTGGGAAAAGGGAAGGCTGTTTTTTGCTGTCGAAGAGTATCACAGAAAGGGTATTCCTGAAAATGAAACTCCTTCTAATTATCTCTCTTCCTGGGGAAGGAAGTTTGCTGACTCCGAGAGATTCAGGGAAGCAGGAAAACTTATCTTTGCCCTGGAACGTTTTTTTAAGCTGAGAGGCCTGCGTTATATTGATTTTCAGGACCTTTCACTGATGATTACACATGTTCCTCTGCAGTATATTTACCAGGAGAAGAAATATTCCAGCGTAGGATACGCGACATTTGAAAAGGACCTTTATGAGGCTTTGAGAACCTATAATTATATCAGAAAGCTGCCCGAGGCTGTCAGACATTTTATACTGAGGTCCCTGAGCGATGATAGAATAAGGCTTTACGGCTTTGAAAATGTGAGTATCTACCTGAGTTACGATAACCTTATGAAACTGCTTCTTTTATCTTTTCTTGGCGCAAAGCGTTTTAAGGGTAATGGCCGACCCGTCTGCCTGAGTTACTTAAACATTATTAAAGATATCGAAAGGAGATATGAGGCTGTAAATGATGCCCTGAGCCGGATATCTTTTGAGGACATATGGTATGAAAGAAAGAAGCTGGACCATATATTCAGGGCCAAAACAGGGATCATCTTTGAAAAGGATGAAGCCAAAAAGGTGCTGTTTGTCAATTTTAAAGACGATATCAATATGCCCAGAAGGATCACCCGCATGGAGAATATTAATGATGTGGATCAGTTGAAAAGCTACTTTCATTACAGTCTGCAGTTTTTAAGGAAAAACAGCTATTATACAGATGATTATGAGGCACTTCTCGAAAGCGCCTATGAAAAACGATTCAGTGAAATCATTGATATTATGCTTGAACAGATAAAAAAACGCATGATGCGTGTCGATGACTTCAGAGAGGTCCATGCTATTTACACCGACCTTGTGAACAGATCACTTGAGATAGGCTTCAGGGAAGATCAGCTGCACAGATTGAATGACCTTTATGAACTGCATAATGACAGTCTGAAAAGGACCAAGCTTGAAGAGATAAACAGCCTGATAAAAAAAATCG
>JASFHE010000351.1:0-6992 GCA_050123415.1 Desulfobacteraceae bacterium
TTTTACCCTTGCTCCGGGATCATATGACAGAAGGGAACTACGAATGTAAGCATACCTACATGTGTAATTTTTTGTCAAGAAAAAATGTTAACATATTAACATAACTCAAAAAATACCCTTATCTCCGGAATTTATTTTAGATAGTGTTCATAACTTCAGACTCTCAAGTTATCTATATAAAAAACGAAAAGATTTCAAACAAGGGATTTTTCGACAGCCTCGTTGGGCAATGTAAGAAGGATGAAATAAGTGTTAGGTATCTTCTAAATATATGCGATGAAGAATCATTAGTATTTACAAACGTAAGCCAAGATGAGGTCTCAAATACAATACAGTTGAGGGCGTTGTCCCCTAATGGCCCGCTTTTTCTTTTTTTAAGGCAATTTAATTTGACTCCACTCGAACAGAGTAATAGGATGTCCAAAAAAGCTTACAAGGATGAAGATGAAAAAGTATGAAACTTCAATTGATGATGCGCAATTCATTTGATTTCTTCCCGGATATCACAAATTAGCGCAGATTGGTTTTATCTTATCTTTTTCCTTGAGTCCTTTGTGGTGAATTGTTTTTTTAAGTTTCATGTAAACGTTTGACTGGAAATGGATAAATACCTGAAAAAAACATCCTTCTCTGAAAACCAGACTCTCATTAACCGGATGCATGAGTGGCAACAGGTTTTAGATAACATTAATGACGCCGTCTGGGTATTGAACCATGATCATCGCATATCTTATACAAACAAAACTGCAGAAAAGCTTTTTAAACTGTCCGCCTCAGAAATGATCGGCAAAAGGTATTGGGAAATATTTTTCAGAGAAGGAGAGCAACTTGACGGGTGTCCTTTCCAGATAGCGGCGCAAAAACATATCAGAGGGGAAAGCGAAACCAGGATCGGAGAGGAATGGTTTCAGATTACGGTTGACCCTGTTCTGAATACGGAACTCAGCTATACGGGGGCTATTTTTATCGCAAGGAATATTACCCTGAAAAAGCAGGCTGAAAAAACATCGCAGGACGCTGAATACAAATACCGCCTTTTATTTGACAAGATGCTGAACATATTTGCTCTTCATGAGATTATATGTGATGAAACCGGGACGCCTGTTGATTATCGATACCTTGAGCTAAATCCCGCATTTGAAGGGATAACAGGATTTAAAGTAAAGGACTTCCTGGGAAAGACCGCTATTGAAGTATGGCCTGGTGTGGATCCCTTATTAATCGAAATATATGGCAAAGTAGCACTTACAGGCGAACCTCTTTCTTTTGAGTTTTTCAACGAACATACCGACCAGTATTTTTTAATTACAGTCTATCAGCCGGAAGAATTGAAGTTCGCCTGTGTTCTGCAGGATATAACAGAACAGAAACATACTGAGAAGGAGCTGAAGGAGAATGAACACAAGCTTAAAAAAGCCCATGACGAATTGGAACAGTGTGTTTTTGAACGCACAGGAGACCTTGAAAAAGCCTATGAAAATTTGAAGAAAAAAACAAAAAAGCTGGAAAAGGCCAACACAGCCATCAGTGTTCTTCTTGAGAAGAGAGAAGCAGATAATGAAGAAAGCGAGGAGAAAATTCTCCTAAATGTGAAAGAACTCCTTATACCCTATGTTGAGAAGCTGAAAAGTTTCCGTTTGACCGAAAACCAGAAAAAAATAATAGAGCTTTTAGAGGCGGGGCTTAACGATATTATCTCGCCATTTGTCAAAAAACTTACCTCACGATATATGGGCATAACTTCAAGAGAACTACAGGTAGCTGACATGGTAAAGGAAGGAAAAACATCCAAAGAGATTGCCGAAATCCTGTATATTGCCGAAAGAACCGTAGCCGCTCATCGTATCAATCTTCGTAAAAAACTCGGACTGAGGAAAAGAGCCAACCTTAGGACATATCTTTTATCGCTTAATTCATGATTTTTTCCGCCGGATATAAGGAAATATTTTAAAATCTGACGTAATGCTTACAACAAAGATTTACAAGGTCTTTGGGCGTTTTTGACTATATTTTATAGTCAAAAGCACCATGTTTTTCTAATATTTACACATCAGGTTGCTTTTTATACCCTTTCCCATCAAACACTTTACCGACAAATCTTTTTTAAAAGGAGAAACAATGAAACATCTAATTCTCAGCATACTTCTGTGTGCAACAATTTGTTTTGGCATTAACATTGACGCAGGCGCGTCTTCCGAATGTAACAGGAAATGCCTTGCAGGATTTATGGATACTTACCTCAAGGCTCTTGTGGCAAAAGATCCTTCAAGGCTGCCGGTCACTAAAAATATTAAATACACGGAAAACGGAGTTCGTTTGAACCTTGGCGACGGCCTGTGGCAGACAGCCTCGGCTATGCCCACATACAGGCTGGATGTTATAGATGAAGAGGCCGGGCAGGTCGCGCTTCTTGGCAAAATAGATGAAAACGGCAACAACAACTTTTTAGCAGTGAGGCTTAAGGTTGAAAAAGGTCAAAAAGTATCGGAAATAGAAAATATGATTGCAAGGTACCCTATGATGGGGGAGATGCCTGACCTTGGTTTTCCTACGGTTGTAAATAAGGAGATACATCCTCTCATGATGCAGGAGATACCCAGGAATAAACGTATGTCAAGGGCTGAACTTATAAGGATAGGCAACAGCTATTTTACAGGACTGGATACGGACAACAGCGCAGCCAATGTGTCTTTTGACCCGGAGTGTCAGCGTCGTGAAAGCGGCATAATAACAGCGAATAATCCACAGGCCGAAAAAGGCTCCATGGTATGGATGGGTTGCGCTTCGCAGTTTGATACAGGTTTTTCCGTGATTGTAACCGATATAAGAGAACGTCGCTTTATTGCCGATCCTGTCACGGGCCAGGCCTTTGCCATGGGTTTTTTTGATCATGACGGAATAGTGAATGAATCAGCAACACAGCCCTACTCCATCTATATTGGGGAAAGCTTCAAGATCATGGACGGCAAGATACGTCAGATTGAGGCTGTTATGTTAGCAGTTCCCTATGCAATGGAATCCGGCTGGTAGTTACATAAGAGCATTTTGACTTTTTTTTAAGGAGGAAGTTATGGATTTTAGAATTTTATGTTGTAAGTATTGGTTTGCAGTTTTATGTTTTGTTTTGATTTTCGGGGGAACTGGCGCGGCTTTTGCCCAGGATGATGAGTTCATGCTTGAAGAAATCACGGTAACAGCGGAAAAGAGGGAAGCTGAGCTACAAAAGGTGCCGTTTGACATTTCGGTTGTAAGGCCGGATGATATGGAAAAGCTAGGTATTCACACTGCATATGATATGAAAAAGATATTGCCTGATATGAACAGCGTTGCCATGTCTGGTTCTTTTGTTGTACTTGAGCTTCGTGGCGTTGGCGGCATGGAAAATACCCAGTGGAACCCTATTCATGAAACAACAACTGCTGTACACCTTGACGGCGTCCAATTAACCAGAGTCAATGGTTTTGACAATATGTTCTACGATCTTCAGAGGGTCGAAGTCCTTAAAGGCCCACAGGGCACCCTTTATGGTCGAGGTTCAACTGCCGGAAGCATGAACATAATGACCCAGAAGCCTGTGCTTGGCGAGGTAAGCGGTCATGTAAGTGCTGAAGCAGGCAATTTCGGTCTGTTCAGGACAGAAGGAGCTATAAACATTCCTGTTGCAGACAAGATAGCCTTCCGTGTATCCGGTCGTATTCTGAAAAGAGACGGGTATAACGATGCGGGTTTTAATGATCAGGATGCGTGGGGTTCTCGCTATCCATGACCTGGGAACCTACCGATAAGGACCTTATTACAGCTACTCTTGATATTGAAGGTTTTGACAATAACGGGTATGCCTGGAACAATGGCGACTACTGGGCAACCTATGGCGGCGTAGAGTTTGGTCTTAATCCTGCTAAAGATCCCACATCTCCAATGTATGATCCTACACTTCCTGTTTTTGAACCCGAAACCAGGACAGGGAATGTTATAGAAATGCCTTATCAGCTACGCTGGTACCTTGGTAACTCAGTAGAGGATTTAGCCTATGTTGATAATGACTCATGGGGAGCCATGCTTCAGTGGGAACGTGACCTATCTTTTGCTAACGGTGTGTTGTTATACGGACATCGCTCACTTGAAGAGCCAAATGGATATGTCGCTACATATGAAGTTATGCCATTTCCTGCTTTTGACGCCACAGGCGTATCCCATGTCTACTTGTGGGGAGTTCCTAATGAACCGCCTACGAAAAATGCTATTCTTCAACGGTCCGTTTCCCGCTTTGATTCCCTGGAACTCCGGTTGCTTTCAAAGGAAACTATAAATACCGGAAATAAATATGAGTGGGTTGGCGGTATTATGGGTCAAAATGATGATATAACCGATCATTCTTTTGGCGACGTCGGCGCCTATAACAAATGGGTAAATATAAAAACAATTGCTTTGGGTGCTTTTGGTCAGTTTGCATATCAGATTTTTGATGACTGGAACCTGTCAGTAGGTTATCGTCATTCAAGAGACGAAAAGAAATATAATGGAGTGTATTTTCCTCCGGTTTTTTATGATGCAGTTCCTGATGGCAGCGGCGGATATACTCGAGGCCCTCAATTATCGGCGTCAGATGATTTTCCGTTTAGATTTCCAATTATGACCGCTAGCGGCGAGGTATTTGAGGGTTTTAAAAAAGTTAAGGCAAAATGGAATAAAAATACCTTCAAGGTTAACCTTAACTGGTCTTTTGCCGAAAACGCTATGACATATGTGCAGTACGCAAAGGGATATAAAACAGGAAATTTTACCTATGATGGAGGAGTAATCCCGCCTGAGACAATGGATTCCTATGAATTAGGCTTTAAAACCCGTTTTTTTGATAACCGCCTGCAGCTTAACGGAACAGCATATTTTTATGATTACAAAAACTATACAAAATGGACAACTGCCTACAAGTGTCAGAGAACGTTTTTAGAAGGTGCACCCTTTGCCGGTGCTTATACTAATGGTATTTGTTATAGCCTGTCTGACACCGTTAACTTACAAGAAAGTGATTATGTGTACAATATCCCCCTGGCAGTGTCTCCTGGCGGTGCTGAACAAAAAGGAGCCAATGTAAGTATAATATGGCTCTTGACTCTTAGAGACACCTTTTCATTCAATGGTTCATGGTCTGATAATGAATATAAAGACTATCATGTTGGTGAAGCAATATTAGCATTGTATCCTGATGCAGATAGCGTTCTGTTGGATTCGAACCTACAGGTTTCCGATGATGGTGTAAAATTTGGAGGCCCTCCTTTTAACTTTAATGTAGGATATACTCATACAAGATTTTTTGGTATGGATATGCTTTCTTTTAGCACTATAGCCTTCTATACCGGTAAAGATAATGACCAGAATTTGTTGAGATCTCAACCTGATCTGACATACTCCATGCCTGGCAGGCCTGCGTACTGGACAGTTGATGCATCGATTACATACGACTCAAGTCGTTGGGTTCCGGAGGGCATGAATTGGTCGGCACGGTTGTGGGTAAATAATATTTTTGATAAAGAGTATCTGACTTCTCTTTCTTACACGGATTTTAATATATATAATCCTGCCGTCAGTCGTGTAGGTGTTGCAACGGGCTCCTATGGAACACCAAGAACCTACGGACTTACACTTTCTGTTAACTTTTAAAGTACTTACCACAGGAGTCTGCCTGGGCAGATTCCTGTCTTTCAGAATAAAAAAGTTATCAGGGTTGCCTTTTTTGGGCAACCCTGTTTTTTGCGTTTTAGCTGTAAGAAAAAGTCCTTCAGAAATATACAGGAATCAGGGTTGCCAATCATATCCTTAAAGCAAAGGAGGACGTCCATTGGATAAGAATAAATTATTACATTGAAAGCATTGATGTTATGCAATTAATTTCAAGGTCAAATTTGATGATGTGCCTAAGAATAATAGTTTCAATAAACGGATAGCGTTTTTACCACCACAAACGAAAGGGAGTTACAAATGAAAAAAAATATCTTTTTATGTCTTTTTATAGCTTTGAATATTTTTTGTATTTCCTGTACATCTCATGATTCAGGTGTTGAAGAGCCTGAAAAAACAGAAGAGGCGAGAACAGACTCGCGTGAATACCTGATTGAACTCATGGATAAATATCTTGCCGCTCTGGCAGCGCATGATCCTTCGGGCATTCCTTTTGCTGATAACGTAAAGCTGGTGGAAAATACCAAAGTTACGCAAATTGGCGAGGGCTTATGGAAAACTACGACATCAGCTCCGAATACGGATTTCAAGATTTACATAGCAGATCCTGCTGAAAACCGTATAGGTTTTATGGGCATTATGGAAAAAGAAGGCACCACTATTCTGCTTGGAGCGCGTCTGAAACTTGAAAACGGCATGATAACAGAAATTGATCATATGCATACGCCTGCGGTATCCGCCATAGCTGGCAACATATTTCCGGAGGGTCTTAAAAAGCCTCGTCCGCGCCTTGTGACAAAGCTTACTCCATCTCAGAAGGTGCCCCGTGAAGAAATGCTTAAAGCGGCCCTTGCATATTATCCTTCCCTTGAGCTTACTGACGGTTCCCTTGCTCCATATGATGATGAATGCCAGAGAAATGAAAACGGTGTGACCACAGCCAATAACCCAGCCGGGACAGTAACGGATGCGGCGGCGACATCGGCAGGGGGCATGGAAATGGACGCCATGAGTATCTTCCTGAGGATGAAATGCGCCGAGCAGATGGACACCGGCATGTGGAGATACATCACCGATATAAACCAGATTCGTCCTGTCGCTATTGATGAGGAAATGGGCCTTGTTATGGTGTTTTCCGTGTTCAACCACGATGGTGAACCTAAACACATGCCCATAGAAAACATCCCCGGATATACGGATCGTGAGAACGAGTGGGGGCAGTTTACTGCTCCGGCTATCCATATTTTTAAAATCCAGGACGGAAGAATATATGAAATAGAGGCAATGGCCATAGTCGATGTCCCATACAGGGC
>JASFHE010000352.1:0-6990 GCA_050123415.1 Desulfobacteraceae bacterium
GGTCAGCTATCAGCCATCAGCTAAGTCTTTATTTTAAAAGCCTTTTGCTGAAAGCTGAACGCTGAGTGCTGACAGCTCCCGAACAAAAACTATAGTTTTTGGATGGACACTAGGTATAAAAGGAGTAATACGAAAAAAAAGTAAACAATAAAAGTTTTCTAATCCTTTCTGTAGCTCAAATCGTTACTGGTTTTATAGTGCTTATAATTTATATCCTTGATATTTTAGGAATAATAAGCCCTATACCTTGATGTTATGTCTTTGAAATTTAGTTAAACGGGTGGCTTCACAAAACCCCGGAGGATCTCCTGCTTAATGCGGAAATCACGGCGGGGCTTGTGAATGAGACGTTAGTTGCTGAGGTTACTATGATTAACTGGAGTGAAGACGATAGATTATGGACTGCAATGGCTCCCGCTCTTTCAAAACCAGAACGATACTCTCAGGCCAGGAAAGATGTTGGATTCATTGAAGCAGCCATGGAATTACGGAAAGGCTCAGCAGTTTTGGACATGGGATGTGGAGCCGGAACACATGCTACGGCTTTTGCTTTACGTGGGTATATAGTGACTGCTGTTGATCAGTCAGAATGTCTTCTTCATCTAGCCGTTAAATACGCGAAACAAAATAATCTCCCTATCGAGTTTGTTCAAGGTGACATGCGTCGATTTGTCCGTCCATTTGCCTATGATTTGGCTTGCAGCCTATATTTTTCTTTTGCCTATTTTGATGACACTATCAATGTAAGAATTTTAAAAAATATTCACCAAAGCCTTCAATCCGATGGTGTTTTTGTACTTGACACAATTGGTAATGGGTTTGTTAATGAGTGTGGCAATATATTTACAGATGTTGAAATCCAAGGTTCTGTATACTCGTGCCATCGATCCTTTGACACAGAGCATTCTATGCTCAGTGAGATTTGGACTGTGATTTCGAACGGCATATCACAACAATTTTCCACCATGCAACGTTTCTATCAACCTCATGAATTGATGAACATGTTGCAGGCAGCTCGTTTTAAAGAAATCGAAATATCAGCTTCGCTTGACCTGACCAGTACATATAACAATGATTCTCAACGCATGGTTGCCTATGCCAGAGCCTGAAGTGGGACAATCCTATAATAATACAATGACCCAAAAGATATTGGGAAAAAGACCTGGCTTTGCGCATGAACTTGAAGCTTATAACCTGAGAGACAAGTAAAAAATGTCAAAGGAGATTGATCCACAGTTTTTCCGGGAATTAGCTGAAAAAATCCTGAAGATGTATGTCCCAGAGCCCTGTGCCAAAATAGATAGGTGCTTCAAAATATCAAAACTCTTCTGAATTGATTCGTCCCATATATTTTTTTTGAAATTTATGTGCTGTCCCGTATATAATATAGGATAATTATGGAAAATTTTTAGACCTGATAATGCATTGTTGATTTATTAATCTGACATCATACTACTTCGCCTGTTCAATCATCATTCCTATTTATCGGGACAGATAAGGAGGGAGGTATATGAAAGTTAGTAAGTTATTTGGCGAATCCGGTATAAAACAAGCATTTAAAGCCTCTCTGAAGATTCTCATTCCACTTTATGCTACCTATGTATTATTTGTCGTTAGTATCCTTACCATATTTTTACCCATGCAGAAGGATAATATGATGGATCAGAAGAAGAATATGATCCATTCTCTTACCGAAAGCACCTGGAGCCTTTTATCGGAATATGACAAAAGGGTGAAACAGGGAGAATTAACCCTTGAAGATGCACAGCAAAGGGCTGTCGATAGAGTTCGAAACCTTCGCTACGGCGTAGATGGCAAAGATTATTTCTGGATACAGGATATGCATAGCAGGGTTATCATGCATCCTTATGTTTCCGAGCTTGAAGGGAAGGATCAGACCGACTATGTTGATGCCGGCGGGAAGCATGTTTTTGCGGAGTTTGCAAGAACTGTTAATGAGAATGGTTCAGGTTATGTGGAATATATGTGGCAATGGAAGGATGACAAGAGTCGTATTACTCCGAAAATATCCTATGTAAAAGGCTTTTCCCCTTGGGGATGGGTTCTTGGCACAGGTCTCTATCTTGATGATATAAACGATGAGGTAACTCTTCTTACACAGGAATTTGTTAAGATTTTTATGGGGGTGTTTCTTATCGTTATTGTAATGTCGTTTTATATTACATGGCAGACAGTAAGAATCGAAAGGAAAAAAAGTCTTGCGGAAAAACAAAAAGGGCTTGAGGAATTGCGGTTAAAAAAAATACTGGAGCTTAGCCAGATGTCAGATGCCTCATTGAACGAACTCACTGAATTTGCTCTGGAAGAAGCAATCAGCCTGACTGGAAGCGAAGTTGGTTATATAGCCTTTTTAAGCGAAGATGAAACAGAGTTGTCTCTGCATACATGGTCAAAAAATGCCGATAAACCATTCAATATTGAAGATAAAAACCTTGTTTTTAAAGTAAAAGAAGCAGGGCTATGGGCTGAGGCAGTCAAAAAGCGGGATACTGTTCTCATAAATGACTACGAGTCGTTAAAATATTCGGAGAAAAAGGGATACCCAAACGGTCATGTCAAAATAATCAGGACAATGAATATCCCTGTATTTGACGGCCGCAAAATTGTAGCCATAGCCGGTGTGGCAAATAAAGATATGGACTATGATGAGCCTGATACCCGTCAGCTGAAGCTGATGATGGACGGGATGTGGAAAATTATACAAAGAAAAAGGTCTGAGGACAAGCTGCGTGAAAGTGAGGAACGATATCGGCTGCTGGCTGAGAATGCAACCGATAATATCTGGATAGTTCAGGTGCCGGATCTTACGATTTCCTATATAAGTCCCTCTGTAAAACAGATGCTGGGGTATTCGCCCGAGGAGTTGGCCAATCGAAAAATAGTAAGCATTATGCCGGAAAATTCATTTGAAAAAGCCATGTCAATTCTTAAAGAAGGTCTTGATGACGTAAACAGGGAAGATATAGAGGTCAGACAGTTCAGAGCCTTTGAACTGGAACTGATGAGAAAAGACGGTAATAAAATATGGACAGAGATAACCGCATGTCTTTTAAAGGATAGAAATGGGAATCCTGACAGGATAATGGGCATCAGCCGTGATATTACAGAACGGGTTGAACTTGAAAAAAGACTTATGCATGCACAGAAAATGGAAGCTCTTGGCACCCTGGCAGGGGGGATTGCCCATGATTTTAATAATATCCTGTCTTCAGTGTTCGGCTTTACCGAACTTGCAAAGATAACCAGTGAAGGAAACGAAGAGATCCAGGAAAGCCTGAATCAAATAATGGCAGCCGGTATGAGGGCAAGGGATCTGGTCAGGCATATATTGACTTTCAGTCGCAAGGCCGATGTTGAAAAAAATATCATCAAGATTCAGCCTTTGATCAAGGAATGTCTGAAGTTTTTAAAGGCTTCTATCCCGGCAGAGATAGAGATTGAATATGAATTTGATGAAACAGAAGGCCAGCTCATGGCAAGTCCAACACAAATTCACCAGGTTTTGATGAATCTTTTTACCAATGCAACCCAATCAATGAAGGAAAAAGGCGGAACGCTTAAGGTTCAGTTAAAATCCGTAAAGATACTGGAAGGAGAGGTAACTATACAGATGAAAGGATTAAAATCCGGGCAATACCTGCAGCTGACAGTTGCGGATACAGGATGCGGTATTTCCGGGGAACTAATAGGCCGGATTTTCGAACCTTTTTTTACTACTAAAGACCGTGGTGAAGGGACGGGATTAGGTCTTTCAACCGTTTATGGGATCGTAAAGGATATTGACGGCGCTATTTCAGTCTACAGCGAACCTGGTCTGGGAACAACCTTTGTAATAATGATTCCGGAATTCATTGGTTCACTCTCAAAGGAAAAAGGACAGGTAGCGGCTTTATATAAATCAGGCAGCGGAAAGATTTTTCTGGTGGACGATGAAGAGACAATTATTGACTGGAGCAGAAAGGCCCTGCAAAAGCTGGGCTATGAAGTAGTAACCATGAACGATAGCCTGAAAGCGCTTGAAAGGTTCAGGCAGACTCCCGATGAGTTTGACCTGGTGTTGACAGATATGTCCATGCCGCGTATGAGCGGCATCGACCTGGCCAGGCAGATATCAGCTATAAGATCTGACCTTCCCATCATTCTCTGTACTGGTTTCAGCGTGGGCTTGACGGATGACACTATTAAAGAGAGCGGGATCTCGGATATACTTATGAAACCTGTAATATTAGGAGAACTAACAAAGTCCGTACAGAATGCACTGAAGAAAAAATAAAAGATTAATGTGCTAAGGCGTATGTACAGAGAAGGACATACTATAATCCAATAACCTGAAAGGATATCTGTTATCCGGTCAGTTTTCTTCCGGTAACCGGCATCATCATTGTCAGCGTCTTTTATGATATCCGGCATTTGTTTAACCTTTGCCCTTAAGGATACCTTGCATAGAAAAAAAGGAACAGGAGCGTTATCCCCACGGAAACAGCCATAACCGGCCAGAGCAGGTCTAAAAGCGAAGATGGTTCCGGCGGCGGAGTGGTAGATGCGGGAGTGGATGCAAAAGGGTTCGGCTGAGTCACCTGCATCAACTGAACATCGCCGTAAAGATGGTGTACCATTGCCAGAAAAAACAGGGACATGACAATAATGGCAACTCCCACAATGTATGATTTATATATCATCCTGTACTGAAAATCAGGATCAATAATGCGGATTTTTCTTTTATATTTCTACTGTGCCATTTAACGGTTATTCCTTTTGTTTTTAATTGATTACAGTTTACATTTTAAACATATTTTCGTCCCTGTGTTCATCACCCTTTCTGGCATAATCTCCACCATTGCCTCCTGAGAAGTGCAGAATAGGGCGCTCCAGTTTTGGCACAAAAATGGGACTGTGTTTTAAACCTCTCGGTATGTAGACAAGACAGCTTTTTGTGATGGATATCTTTTCGTCATCCACAAAAAAGCTGACTTCTGCATTTAATTCTTCCGGGTGTTCAGGATCTGTTCCTATGAACCCGATGAACTCATCGAAATCATCATGGCTATGCGGGGCAGGACCTGTATCATTTGTGTCGCAGAACCATACTGCTTCGGCATATGGCGCTCCTTTAAGTCTTGAATTATCCAGGTAGACCAGAAACTTGATGAATCCTTCAGGCGCTTCAGGGACGGTACCGTCAGGGCGTTCGTATCTTTCAACATAATAATTGGTGAAGGTCCCGGACGCAGCAGTTGCCTCTGCAGGCGAAGTATCAAAACTATCCGTATTAATATGGCATGTGTAATAAAAGAAGGGGGCTTCAAGGTCTTTTACTTCAAGGTTTCCGTGTGCAGCGCCTTCGGGTATAAAAACCGCGCATGTATTTGTGAGAGTGTGTTTATCATTTTCTATCCACAAATCAACTGTGGCATTAAGGCTTTCGGGTTTGTCAGGATTTCCGCCGATTAAAAATATGACCTTGTCCGAATTATGCTTTACAAGACCATTTTCTCTGCATGGCTTAAGATACCATGAAGCCTCATTGAACATACAGCCTTCGACGACAGTTCCATCCATCCATACTGCATTCACCCGTGCGTTTTCAGTATCCACTGCTTTTTTAACGGGGTTTCCCTGACCTGCCAGAGCGAAATATTTAATGTTGGACATTCTTTTTCTCCTTTTCTAATAAATCATCCGATCCTGCAGAGTAAACCGCCGTCATGCACGCATATTGAACCTGTGATATGACTTCCTGCCGGAGACGAGAGAAAAACACAATAAGCCCCTATTTCGATCGGTTCTCCAAATCGGTGGCAGGGGGTTTCTCTTCTGATGAATTCATGTGCTTCTTCGGGCAGGTCTTTATCAAGGTCCGAATGGAACGGGCCCGGTTCAATACTGTTTACGCGTATGCCGTATTCGCCTAGTTCTACTGCAAGGTAGCGCGTAAAATGGTCCAGGCCTGCCTTTGCTGCATGATAGGGTGCATTGGGGTGACTTAAGGCATCGCCTATGTTCTGAGCGCCTATGGATGATATATTAATGATTCTCCCGCCAATGCCGGCTTCCTTCATCTTTTGAGCAATGGCGTGGATCATGTTTGCAACGCCGTGAAGATCGGTATTTATGACCCTGTGCCATTCGCTTAAATTTTTGTCTTCTAAAAAGGGAATGTTTGTGGCAACGCCTGCGTTATTCACAAGGACATCAACGTGATCGAAAACAGCGTATATTTTCTCTGCTGCATCATTCACACTTCTCTTGTCAGCTATGTCACAATAAATGCAGGTATGCGTTCCTCCATACTGTTTAAAACTTTCGGCAACCTGCATGCCTTTTTCAGTGTTACGGCAAAGGATAATTACATTGGCGCCGCTCTGGGCAAATGCCGTGCTTATACCCAGACCTATCCCGCGGTTTCCTCCTGTTACCACAACATTTTTTCCATTTACGCTGAAGGCGTCGGTCATATTTGTGATCGGTGGTGTTAAATGCATGTCAAAACCTCCCTTGATTCTGAATAACAGTATATGGACGATCATGTTTTTAGCACATGAATTATCGGGATTCAATAACTATGTAAAATACTTGAATACACGGCAAAATAGTGTATAGTGTATAACCTTATTGACATTTAAAACAACTTCTTTGGTTATTCAAATTATTAAAATTAGGAGGACATAATATGGAAGTAAGATATGTAGACAATGGACCTGGAAAACTTTCCGCAAAGGTTTTTTTCAGTGATGAGAGTGGTTTTTCAGTTTGCACGGTTATTTTAATGGGTGAAAATGATTGTGCGATACTCGATGCCCAGTGGAGCCTTTCAAACGGACACAGGGTAGTGGCAGAGATACTGGAAACCGGAAAACATCTTAAATATATTTATGTTACACACGCTCATCCGGATCATTATTTCGGGCTGGGGCCGATAAAAGATGCTTTCCCTGAAGCAAAAGTAATAGCCCTGCCGGAAGTTGCAAG
>JASFHE010000353.1:0-6978 GCA_050123415.1 Desulfobacteraceae bacterium
GTGAGAGGGGTTGCATAAGATTGGCTCCTTTGTTCAGTAGAATTTTTCTCTTGGCGTTAACATAATGATTATCTTATACATTTTTTTTATTTATTGTGTAATCACAATCTTTACAAAGTCAAATTAAACAACGCAGGAGATTTGGTGGATTACAATATCGCGTCCCTTTTATGTGCAGGCCTGATGCTTTTTCTGCTCATATTAGGTGTACCTATCGCATATGCACTCGGGTTCAGCTCAATAGTGGTCGGCTATTTTGCATTCGGCAGTTTTGCCCTGCAGAAGGCCGGCTGGACAACCTTTCAGCTCCTATACAACCTGACCTGGACTCCACTTCCTCTCTTTACCCTCATGTCCTTTCTGATTGCGGAAACCAGGATGGGAGAACATCTTTTCAGGACCGCGAGAAACTGGATGTCCAGATTACCCGGCGGACTTTTTGTAGCCGGCATAATAGGTGAAGCCGGGATGGCGGCCGCCCTCGGGGCAAGCGGACCTACGATAATCGCAGTGGGCAACGTGGCCGTGCCCGAATTCAAGAGATATTCATATAACAAGGCTATAGGCCTCGGTGCCCTTACATGCGGCGGTGTGCTTGGTCCCCTGATCCCTCCCAGCGCAACAATGATAATATTCGCAATACTGGCCAATGTGCCCCTTGGCCGTCTGTTTATTGCAGGTGTGATTCCGGGGATCATTCTCGCGATAATGCTGTCACTTGTCCCTGTATTCCTGTGTTCCAGAAATCCGGACCTGGGCCGGGCCGCGGGAAAGGTAAGCTGGGGAGAGAGATTTTCTTCACTCAGGCTTATCTGGCCTATTGTACTTGTAATGTTCGGAATCCTAGGATCAATCTATTTTGGTATCGCAACGCCCACTGAAGCCGGCGGTGTAGGCTGCTTTATCGTGCTTGTAGTTGCAGTGCTCTTTTTTAACTTAAGGTGGAAAGGGCTTTACAGGGCAATTGTACAGACCGCTGTACTTAACGCGACAATTATGATTATTCTTGTTGGATCTTCCTTTTTTACATATGTTTTCGGGAGTTCCTCAGTCGCCCAAGGCCTGTCTGAGATTATTGCATCCTTGAATCTGCCGCCAATGGCTGTTATTGTAACAATAATGATTTTTCTCCTGTTTCTCGGGTGTTTTATAGACGGGATTACGATCATGATGCTTACTGTCCCGATCTTTATACCGATTATTACAGAGCTGGGTTTTGACCCGCTCTGGTTTGGAATATTGTTTGTAATAAATATGGAAATCGCACTGATAACACCGCCCATGGGCATCAACTTTTTTCTTGTGAGAAGTAATTTTGATATTTCAAGTATGGAGCTGATAAAGGGTGTGTGGCCGTTTTTAATTATGCTTGTCCTGTTCCTGGCTGTAACAGTAGTGTTTCCTCAATTAAGTTTATGGCTTCCCGGTTTGATGATCGGGAATTGATCGTTTTAAATTAGCTGGTGCCCATCCATAAACTTTTTTGGGGAACTAGCTACTTATTTCATCCTGTGTTATGATCCGGGGTGATATAATCATAATCCATATGGCATTGTGTCAAAGGAATATTTTTTATTTTAATCGAGGAGAAGAAAATGATTAATAAACAAATGGTACAGTTCCCATTAACATACAATGACAGGATTGGCGGTGTTATTGTCGGCTGGGGCGCGCATCAGATGGTTGCGGATGAGTGCAGGAAAGCCGGGATTAAAAATGCGCTGATAACAACAACCGGTTTGAAAGGAACGGGGATCGTCGATGAAATTGTCGGCATACTGAACCATCACGGGATTTCATCAACTGTTTTTAGCGGGGTGTCCTCCAATCCCAGGGATACGGAAGTCCATGAAGGATATAAAGTATTTAATGAGGCAAATTGTGATGGAGTAGTCTCCGTGGGCGGCGGCAGTTCACACGATTGTGGAAAAGGGATCAGAGCCCTGGCAGCAAACCCTGGTGTGGATTTAAGTAAAATGGCTGCACGTGTGGATGTCCCATGGCAGGAAGAGATGGCGAAATTCAAACCCATTAGCCACCCGCAAATCAGCGTGAATACAACAACCGGAACCGGCGCTGAATCCACGGCCGGGGCCGCGTTGATTGACACCAGGGCTAACGCTAAAATATTCTGTCCGGTTCCCAACATGGCACCAACCTGTGCTTTAAATGACCCGGCCCTGGCCCGGATTATGCCGAATCATTTGATAGCCTGGACAGGCTTTGACGCGTTTTCACACGCTTTCGAATCATATATCTGCAGGCTTTCATCTCCATTAAATCAGGGCGCAATGATCCATGTCGTTAAATTGATAGCAGAGAATTTGAGAGAATTTGTCTATGACCCGTCAAACCATGTTGCTGCCGAAAACATAACCTGGGCATCCTGTACGGCTGCTGTTGCATTGGGATTTGGCGGAGGCGTAGGGATCGTTCATGGTTTGGGGCATGGGATTTCCTGCCTCTGTGACGCACATCATGGACGGGCCAACGCTGTGGTTACCCTTTCAATGGAAAGATATAATCAAAAGTGTGTTCCGGAAAAATTCGCTGAAATGGCCAGGGCAATGGGCGTTGATACAACCGGTATGAGCAAGATGGATGCAGCAGACATGTGGTTTGTTGAAACAGAAAGGCTGCTTGATGATCTTGGAATCAAACAGGGTAATTTGAGCGAACAATTTGGCCTGAAAAAAGAAGATATTCCCCATATCGTTAAACATCAATATGAGAATGACTTTGCACGTCAGGGAAATCCAAGGGATTTTGATTTTGATGAAAGCGTGGAATTGCTGGAAGCGCTTCTTTAGTTTCTAAGGAGATATCATGAAGTACGATAAATATATTGTCCAGGGCATAACACCTGAAATGAAAAGCATGTCCTATCCGGGGAAGCCGCAGGACATCCCTCCTGAAAACGCAAAAAGAATCGCCTGGATGGATGATCATATTGTGAAAGGCTCCTTTTATACTGAGGCAGTCTGGATATGGAAGGGTGATGAAGGATCTGTGGAAAAAATCCATACCCATGATTATGACGAAGTGATCACATTCTTTGGCAGCGATTTTGAAAATCCGGATGAACTGAACGGCGAAATTGAGTTCTGGCTTGATGATGAAAAATATCTCTTCACAAAGAGCGTTATGGTTTTTATTCCCGGCGGCCTGAAGCACTGCCCTTTGATTATCAGAAGAGTGGACAAACCCATTTTTCACTATACTGCCGGTATGGGGAAAAGCCATACCCAGGATATAGTAGAATAGTGACATAATAAGGAGCAAGTAAATGGTTGAAGATGTGTCCAAAAATTTAATAGACATTCCCATTAAACAAGACCTTCCCGGTAAAAATCACGGGCAGCTTTTAACATATGCAAGTGACAAACTGTTCCCCGGCCTCAATTACCATGCACAGATCCGATGGATAACAGGAATGCCCGAAACCGTTCCTGAAAAAAAGGGCCTTGTAAGCGACAGTGACAGGATAATGCTCTACTGGGGCAATAATTATAAAGAACCGGAATATCTGGGCGCAGAGATAGAATTCTGCCTGGATGGAATTCCTCTGGTTTTCAATCGTGCAACTTCTATTTTTGTACCCAGAGGAGTAAACCATGGTCCTGCCATATGGAAAAACTATGAAACTCCACATGTGGAGATGACAATCAGCCTTAATTCCGGCAACCTGGATAATGTTGTCGAAGCAGACAAGGCGACTGAAGTAAAACATATCTCTGATCCTGAAAAATACATTGTAAGAAAACCTGCATATGAAGTAGTGGCCCCGACTCCGACAAAAAACAGGATGCATCCCTCAATGACATTTATAAACAATGATCTCATTCCCGGGGTAGATACATATCTTGAATTCAGCTGGATATGGGGAATGCCGGATCCTGATCCCCACATAATGGAACATGTTCACGATGACAGCAACGAGCTTGTATTTCATATAGGCTCCGATCCGGATAATCCCGAAGACCTTGGTGCCGAAATAGAGATATTTCTGGACGGAAAGCCTATTATGATCAAAAAGACATCAGCGCTTTACGCACCCATGCGAATCAATCATGGACCGCTTAAATGGAAAAGCTATTCAAGGCCACATATCGAAATGGCTGTTATCTTTGGCGCCGGGGTGCTTTCGCAATCCGATCCGGGCGGACATCAGAAAACAATGGAAGAATAATGGCCGCAATAAATTATGAAAAATATATGGTGCGTCATCCGTTAAGAGAGATTGAGACAGGTGTTAAAGGGCGAAGCACGCCTGTCATGACATATATGAGTAATGATCTTGTAGAGGGTTGTGACAAGTATATTGATATGAGCTGGATAAACGAAATACCTGAACCCAATCCCCATATAATTGAACACGCGCACGATTATGACAAGATAGTCTTTTTTGTGGGGAGTGATCCCTTTAACCTGGAGGGCCTTGGCGGTGAAATAGAATACTGCCTCGGAGGTCAGCCCATAAAACTGGATACAACATCGGCTTTATATATCAAAAAGGGAGTAAAGCACGGTCCTGCAGTCTGGAAGAGTTTTTCACGACCCCACCTTGAGATATCGATCATACTCGGGCCCGAAAAGAACACGGCAGGATGGATAACTGATTCCCAAATCAATCAACCCCTTCCTGAAAAAACCGATGATGTGGATTATGAAAAATATGTGGTACGAAAGCCTTTGATCCTCCAGGGAACAGACGTAACAGAGGCAATGGAAAGTCCTGCTCAGATATACATGAGCAGCGAGCTTATCCCCGAAAGTAATGTATATGTGGATTTCGGATGGATACCGGGCATGCCGGGTCTGAATCCTCCAATCCCGGACCACTCTCATGATTATGAAGAGGTTGTACTGCTGGTGGGTAATGATCCTGAAAATCCCGAAGACCTGGGTGCCGAGATCGAGTTCTGCATCAATGACCAGCCTTTGCTTTTTAATACGACAACGGCGATATATGCCCCAAAATTACTTAAGCACGGGCCTCTTACATGGAAAAAATATGAAAAGCCCCATCTGCTGATGCCTATAGTAATCGGGACAGGATCTCTGGCCGAGGCAGCTCCGGCGGGGTATAGGGAATAGAAAAAACTTAAAGGAAAAAAGTGATGATAAAAGCGACTGTATTATATCCTGCGGGTGAAGGTAAGTTTAATATGGACTACTACCTCAATACCCATATCCCGTTCGCGGAAAAACTTCTTAAACCTTATGGGCTTGTGCGGGTTGAGGTGGATAAGGGCATTGCCGGCGGCGGACCCGGTGAGGCCGCTCCCTATGTAGCCATGGCGCATATGGTATTTAATTCTATTGAAGAGTTTCAGAAGGGGACCCAGGCTCATGACGCTGATCTTGCAGCAGATCTAAAAAATTTTACTGAAATTAAACCCTTCTTTCAGGTCAGTGAAATATTAAAATAGCGTCTGAACTTTATACCGGATATCATCCTGAGGCGTCGAAAGATGAAATGGATATCTGGTACAAAATAAATGTATTAATCTTAATCCTTGCTAAAGTATTATAATATATATATTGTTGAGCAATTCCGACAAAATGCACGGATTCAAATCAGCCTGAAATGGAGGTGGATATGTTATTGGATGATATAGATCTAGCATTAATCAAAGAGCTGGAAAAGGATGCAAGAGTAAGCAGTGACGCATTAGCCAAGAGTCTTGACATCAGTTCCACAACAATAAGGAGGAGGACCAGAAGGCTTATTCAGGAAGGAGTAATAAAGATTGTAGCTATTCCTGATCTGAAAAAACTCGGATATTCCTTTATTGTAGGGATACAGATGGAACTGGAGCAGAAAAAGATCGAATATGTTACAAAAGAACTCATCAAACATCCGAATGTCAGAAGCGTCTGGACTGTCACGGGGAGATACAATCTTACATCTATGGCAGTTTTTAAATCCACAGAGGACTTCTCGGAATTCATGCGTACTGTTGTGGGTGAATTTGACGGACTGAAATCCGTTGAGACCAATATCTATCTGGAGCTTATAGGTTCCCAGTCCCGGTAAAGTTATATGTGAGGAGAAGATGTACAAAGGCGGATATTCCGGTAAAATACTGAGAATTAACCTTACAGATCGATCTTTCAAAACAGAAAATTTACCCGAGAGTCTTGCACGATCATTTATCGGTGGTGCAGGTTTTGGTATCAAACTGTTGTATGATGAAGTAAAAAAAGGCGCAGACCCCCTTGGCCCTGAAAATAAATTAATCTTTGCACCCGGCCCACTTTCCGGCACATCTGTCCCATGCGCAAGCCGGATGGCAATTACAGGCAAGTCCCCTCTTACCGGTGCGGTCGGAATGGCGCTTACCGGAGGATATTTCCCGGTAGAGCTAAAATTTGCAGGCTATGATGTGATGATAATCGAGGGAAAATCAGAAAAACCTGTGTACCTTTCCATAAAAAACGACAACGTAAAATTCAGGAGCGCGGAAAAAGTCTGGGGTATGAAAACAACCGACACACAGCAGATTATCAAAAATGAGTTAAATGATCAGAACACAAGGATAGCATGTATCGGTCCTGCCGGCGAAAACCTGAGTAAACTGGCATGCATCATTAATGAGTTGAGGGCCGCGGGCAGGAAGGGACTTGGCGCCGTAATGGGATCAAAAAACCTCAAGGCAGTAGCCATAAGGGGAACAGGTTCGGTAAATGTTGCATCAAAGGATAAGCTCAAGGCAGCCAGGGATTTTATGGCAAAGGAGATGAAGGAGAGTCCGGTCCTCTATCCCCGGTTTGCAAAGCTTGGAACACCCATGGTTGTTGATGCACTCAGCGACCTTGGTATATTCCCGGGAAAAAACTTTGAAGAAACAGGTGTTTTTGTTCCGGTAGATAAAATAGGTGTAGAAACCCAGCTTACAAGAAATATGGGAAGCGAGCACTGTTACGGATGCCCGGTCGGATGCAGCCAGTTAAGACTTGCAAAGACAGGAGAAT
>JASFHE010000354.1:0-6964 GCA_050123415.1 Desulfobacteraceae bacterium
ACTAGAGATCAAACATGAAACTGAAAATATTAACCGTTTTAAGTGCGGACAGAAGGGTTCTGTCATCATCAACGATTAATATTTTCAGTTTCATGTTTGATCTCTAGTGAGGTGTAAATTTAAAATGTTATCTTATTATACCTTTTCGTCGTACAATGTGCCCGTTAATTCTTCCATTCGTGCAGCCAGATCTAGTAGTTCTTTGGGGGGAATTTCCCTGATAACCTTGCTTCCGTCCTCGGATGTAATCTTTACCATTATTTTTCCAGTCTCCTCATGAACCTGGATTTTAAGGTCACGCTGTATCGACTGGATATAACTGTCCATTGCTTCCGCAATGCGATTTATTTTCTCATTCGTCGCCTCTTTTATCCGGTCAACGTTTTGGGCATCTTTCTTCAGATTATCTACACTGCCGACATTTTGCTTTTGAGTCTTTGATGTAGAAGAGGTGGATGTTAATATCTCAACCTGTCTTCTCACCGGTTCCAGGGCCACATTTTTTATAGCTTCCATATCGAGCGTCCCTCCCTATGTCATTATAAATATTACACAATGCTTATACGGGCTCTGCAATATTTATCGGCAGGAACATGATAAATCTTAAACAATAATCATTATGTTTTACACCGAGAATTTCTTCTTTGCCTCTCATGTATGGGAATAAACGCCAGTACAGCTCCTTTTCCACGGAATTTGCCTGAAGCGGACATTATATCAATATCATAATCTGTCCCGGATATCTGGAAATCCTTTATCAAATCGCCTTTATCATCATCAATTACCCTTACTATCCTTTCTTCAATTTCCGGCGGGAAATGACCGGAAATATCCTTGCCTATCTGGAAGTATTTTCCATTAACTGAAAGGACCATAGCCTTTATATTGACCATAACAATCATGAGGTCACTGCTGATCCCAATTACGGGTATTGGAAGATCTTCCAGTATTGCCTGAGATATCTCAAGGGCCTTATTCTGTATTTTTAGATCTTTTGTCCTTTCTCTTACCATTGCTTCAAGGTTTTCATTTACTTTTCTTAATTCTTTATTCTGTTCGACAATTTTATCCTGAAGTTTTGTGTTTGTCTGAGCAAGCTTGTATTGTTCGATGCACTGCCTGATTTCGAGTTTCAGATTCTGGTCATTCCAGGGTTTTAAAAGAAATTTGTATATATGGCCTTTATTTACAGACTCGGAAATGGAATCAACATCAGTATATCCGGTCAGGATCACCCTGATTACATCAGGATATTCATCTTTTACTTTTGCGAGAAACTCGGTTCCGCCCATATCAGGCATCCTCTGGTCACATATTACAAGGTGTATGTCATCATTTTTGACTATCTCAAGGCCTTCTACTCCGCTTTTCGCGGTTTTTAAGGTATATCCTTCTTTTCTTAAAAGACGTTTTAAGGCATTGAGTATATTTTCTTCGTCATCCACACACAGGATTGTATGTTCTTCATTCATCCGTAAATCTCCTTATGGATTCATCTCCACCGGTATCGAGATGGTAAAAGTAGTTCCCTTTCCGGGTTCACCGTCAACGTCGATCTTACCTTTGTGTTTTTTTATTATATTATAGACAACATTCAGTCCCAGTCCTGTTCCTTTACCAAACTCTTTGGTCGTAAAAAAAGGATCAAATATCTTACTGATATTTTCCTTTGATATTCCCGCACCATTATCGGATATTAAAATATTTATATAGTTGTCGACTTTTCTTGTAACAATTTTTATTTCACCGTTCTTTTCAATCGCCTGTGCCGCGTTAACCAGGATATTCATAAAAACCTGGTTTAATTGATGAGGGTAACACTCTATCTCCGGTATATCTCCGAATTCTTTATAAACATTCGCCTTATATTTTATTTCGTTCCGGACTATATTTAATGTGGATTCTATATTTTTATTGATATCAGCAAGCTGAAGTTTATCTTCCCCGGGATGAGCAAAATCTTTAAGATCCTGTACTATCTTTTTTATCCTGTTAGCCCCTTCCTGTGTTTCGGCAATCAGGTTTTTTATGTCTTCAAGGATGTAATTAATATTTATTTTTTCTTCATGTTCGCTGATTTTCTGAATCAGGTCTTTAATTTTATCGGGTGTTTCTTTATGCGTGTGCAAGTCCTTCAACCTTGATAACAATTCCCTGTATTTTATTATCAATTCGTTAATATCTTCCTGATAATCAGTAAAAGTTTTAAGGTTACTGCTGACAAATCCAGTTGGATTGTTTATTTCATGAGCGATCCCGGCCGCAAGCTGACCAATGGATGACATTTTTTCCGATTGCAACATCTGGGACTGGGCATCCCTGAGTCTTTGAAGGGTTTCTTCAAGTTCATCATTCTTGGATTTCACCTGGAGGATCGCATCATTTAATTCTTTATTAAGGTGACTGATTTTTTCGGAATTCTTCATCTCTTCGGTAATATCTCTGCATGAAATAACTACCTGACTGACTTTATCGTTGTGTTTGACAGGGGTGTAAATAACCTCTTTCTGTTTTGTTTCTCCTTTTTTATCCACGCATTCATGTATGCTCGCTCTGCATTTCCCTGATGTGAAGGTTTTCCGGATAAGGGAAGGGATGCTTTCTTCCTTTCCGGTAAATTTGCGAACAGCCAGCATATTCAAAAGATCACTTCCTATTATCCTGTTAAAGGGCATATTCATTTCATTGAGCATCGATTTATTTACTGAAATAATTTTAAAATCCGCGTCAATGGAAATAACCTCTTCTTTAAGGGAATCAAAAACCGTGAGAAGCTTGTTTTTGCTTTCGATAAGGACATTCTGCAACAGGTTGTGTTCCTGCTCCAGCTTTATTATTCTTTCTCCTGTTTTTATCCTTGCCTTTATTTCACCGGTATTCAAAGGCTTTGAAATAAAATCATCCGCGCCAGCCTCAAACGCCTCGATAAGATCTTCTTTTTTGTCTTTTACTGTTAGTATTATAAAGTAAACATAATTACCCTTTGATATTTCACGTATCTTTTTACACAGAGAAATACCATCCATGTTCGGCATCATCCAGTCGCTAATTATTAAATTAATGTCGGCTTCGTGATATCTCTCCAGAGCCTCCAGTCCGTCTTCGGCGGTAACAGTGTCGTATCCGGCTTTCTGCAGTGTCTTCTGCAGGACATCCCTGGAAACATAGTCATCTTCGACGATTAAAATTTTCATGCAGCATTTTCCTTATCGATTTTTGGGAAATTATCCGGTCAGATTCAGAGTGTGAGTATTAGAAACGAATAGTAAAAAATAGATATGCAAAAAGAATGCCTCTTGCTGCAAACCTGAAAAATAGATGATTGCGCTGTAATGTATTGAAAAATAAGGATAAAATAAAAGGAAAACCTGTTTGAATTAAGCCGGATTTCCTTTTATCAGGAGTGAGTCAGTTTGATGACAGAGATGCGTCAATTGATATGGAGTAAACGGTTAAATAATTCTCTTCCTTAATAATTATATTTTTGTTATCTAGTGTCCATCCAAAAACTATAGTTTTTGTTCGGTAGCTGTCAGCACTCAGCGTTCAGCTTTCAGCAAAAGGTTTTGAAAATAAAGATTTAGCTGATGGCTGATAGCTGACCGCTGAAAGCTCCATCCAGAAATTAAATCTTTCTGGATGGACACTATCTAATGTTTGGCTGTTTAAAAAAATGCAGTAAAGGGTGAATATCTTTATGCTTATTGTAAATGCCGTAGCAATGTTGTCCCGTAAGGTCGGTGATTATATATACCGTGTGGAACAGCCATCTGTCGCAATGGGGAAAACCGGGAAAGCTACAGTTATTACTGTCAGTACTGTTTCACCCTGGTTTGAAACGCTCTGCCAATCAGCGGATTTGTTGATTCTTCATCTTCTCAGTGAACATGAACTCCTTCCAATAATTGAAGAAAGAAAGCGCCAGGGACGTCCAACCATATACGAACTTTCAGACAATATCCTTTCATTGCATGCCGGGGTTGGAATTCGAAAATGGTTTTCTGATCCAGTCAATCTTTCATTGGCGTTCCAATATATGGAAATGGCCGACTCTGTTCAGGTAACAGGAAAAGGCCTTGCCGAACGATTTGCTTTCATTAAATCGCAGATTGTTATTTTTGAAAACCAGCTTGCGTCGTTGGGTGAAAATAAGCATCAAACAGGATCAAGAGTGCGGATAGGGTGGGCAGGATCTTCAGGACACAGGCGTGATATTGAAGAAATAAGTGATGTTATAGGTAAGGTGATTAAAGATTTTTCAAATGTTGATTTTGATATTATGGGAGACCGGATTATTTTTGAGCAACTATCTGCCTTTTTACCGGCGGATCGAATATTTTATACATCTCCCGGAACACTTGAACACTATTTAAATTTTTTACAAAAACTTGATATCGGACTTGCGCCTCTTCAGGATAATCCATATAATCATTGCCGTTCAGATGTCAAATTCATTGAATACGCGTCAAGAGGTGTCGTCTCTGTTCTTCGAGATCTCACTCCTTACACGGTTTCAGCAGAACATGGAAAAACAGCCTTTCTTTATAATACACCCGAACAACTTTATGAGATTTTATCAAGGCTCGTAAATAACAAAGAGCTTCGTGATAACATAAGCTTTACGGCATACGAATATGTCAGGGAATCCCGAATTGAGGATTCACTTGTAAAACAACGACTTGATTTTTATACCTCATTGACAACTTCAGATTCATCTGTTTCCACGATAAATAAAGAAATCCAGCTTATTAAATGTACCGAAGGGGCAGAATATTATGAAGTAGGAGTCTGTGAAGCAGAAACATTGCTCCTGGAAGGGATACAGCTTGCTTCCGAAAGTAATGACAAGGCTGCAAAAGAGAGATTCATCAATGCCGCATCGCATGGTTCTGACTATTCACTGCCATTATTCTGGATGGGTTATTGCGCCTATTTAAAAGGTGATGCAGGTGCATATAAATGGTTTGACAAGGCAATAAAGAGGAATCCCCGATATCTTCGCGCCTATTGGCTCAAGGCAAAATCATTAAAAAATCATGACCCATCTCAGGCATTCTCAGAAATGGCTGAATTGCTTAAACTTTTCCCAAATTATGCACCTGCTGCATTTTTTATGGGTGAAGTACTGGAGTCCCATGGTGTATATGATGAGTCTATTCACTGGTATGATGAAGCGCTGCGTGTGAATCCTTTTTTAAGCTCTGCAGCCCTTGGGCTGGGCAGACTTTTCGAGATTAAAAATAAAACCGAAGAAGCGGGAATTTTTTATAAAAATGCTGCAGATATGGCACCTTCATGGGTAGAAGCCCAGTATGCAATGGCTTACTGGTCTTATTCGAGAAAGGACTTGGAAAAAGCAGTGGATTATTGCAGCAGGGCACTTAGAATTGATCCTGATCATGCCGGCGCACAATCCTTAAGTAAAAAGATCCTGGCTTAGCAATCTTTTGAGATTAAACATTTTGATCAAATAAAGTACCTGATATTTCTTCCATTCTTGCCGCAAGGTCAAGCAATTCCTCAGAAGGGATTTGCCTTATTATTTTACCGCTTTCCTCTGAAATAACTTTAACTACAATATCTCCCGTATCTCCGTGTACCTGTATTTTTATATCCCTTTGCATCGATTGAATATAGTTATTCATCAATTCGGACACACGTTGAATTTTTTCTTCAGTAGCATTTTTTACCTCATCCGATCTTTTTGATTTGATTTCAGAATCAGTGATCCCATTCTCAATATTTTTTTGATTAAAAGATTCGGATATTGGAATACTGGTAATTGTTGGCATAACGTTGGTTTCCACCGGCTTTACGTTTTGAATTTCAGTTATTGCCATTTTAAAGTACCTCCATGTACGGTTTCTTAAGTGTTATACAATAATATGAAAACCTTCCTGGCATTCACATCATCCAATAAATTATACAGCTATCTGATGAGAAAGCCTTGGTATTTCCTGACTTGTAGAATTATCTATGGGGGCAGGTTCTTCTTTTTCTGTTTTTATACCTTCCCAGCCGCTTTTCAATTCGTTTAATATATTTATACATTCATTAAAGATCGAAAAGTCTTTTTGTATATCAGCAAGGATAATCCTGTTGGTTAAATATGTATATAGTGAGTCCAGGCTCTTTGCTATCTTATCACCTTTATCGAAATTCAGGCTTGACTGTAATTCACTTATTATATCCAGAGCTTTCTGTATATTATGGACCTTTTTTTCTATCTCGCAATTTCCGAGATTTTCCTGTGCCTGTTGCAGACAGAGAATAGTCTTATCATAGCACATTATGACAAGTTCGAGTTTATCCGCTGTCTCAATAGATGATCTTTTGTACTGCCTGAAAGCTTTACCGTAATCCATTTAATCCTCCGCAAAATTTATAAATAAAGGTGATTTTTTTATTTATCAATATCTCAAAACAGGAAAAACCTGTTTTATTTTAACTGTTACGCCCAGCCACTTGACGCGGCATTCAATTGTCCTGTAAGCCATGAACTCATGGATTGTATCTTGGACATGGCCAGTTCCATTGCTACAAATCGGTTAATCATCATTTCCATTCTTTGATCCAGCCTGGCTTCCAGTCTTTCGATATCCTCATCAATCTGATTGATTCTGTCAGAAAGAGATTCCTGTTTAAATCCTACATATCCTTCATATTTATCGGTAATGGCAAATAGCGTCCTGTCAAAGAGTTCTGCGACTCCAAGTGTTAACTTGAGATTTCCAACCTCACCTGTGCCAGTCCCTGTGTATTTAATTACAAGGCCGTCAATATTGGCCTCTCCATCATCTCCGGTAAGGTTTTGACCCGATCCTGTTGCAGATTCTCCGTTTATGGTTCCCGCAACATCCTTACCATTGTCAACATCGATTGGCGTAGAACTGTTGTTCCAGAAAAGCTCATTGTTTTCCTCGATGGTAAAGCTGTAGTCACTTCCATAACTGTTATTCGTAAG
>JASFHE010000355.1:0-6958 GCA_050123415.1 Desulfobacteraceae bacterium
CTACCTTTTGGCACTATAAATTGACTCGCTTCTTGTAATATCAATAGGTTAGCAATGTTTTGCCCCCCTTATTTTCAGGCAAACTGTTTAAAAAAAGTTAGAACTTGAATATTCTGATGATGTAGTATCAAAATCCGGATCTGAAGTCATAATATAGCGGTATTTGAGATCAAAAGTTATTTTATCATTAAGGGAATATCCCAATCCCGCACCTAAATGGTACATAAATACATTATCATCATCACTTAAACTTGACATATCATCAAATCCTTGAACAGCAAAATCATTCGCATCAATCTGTGTATATCCTATCCCGGCAGTCACAAATGGTGTGAACGGACTAGCATTTTTAAAGTCGTAATATCCATTTACAAGGAAGGCTAAACTTGATGAGTCTCCAGATAGAGCAACTCCGACTCCGGAGTAATTTCCTGTGTCCAAATCATTTTTCTGATATGTAATTTCGCCTTCTAATCTGATATTTTGGCCAAAATCATATCCTATGGCTCCACTTAACGTTAATCCGGGGTCAGAATCAATGTTTAATGAAAAATCCGGCTCAGTAGAATCAGTCATATCTGAATCACTTAAATTTGCTATACCTAAGCTGATACTTCCATATAAACCCTCCCCGCAAAACGCCACGGGAGATATCATGATCGAAACTATAAAAAAAATGGTAAATATAATTGACTTTTTCATTTTTTATTTTCTCCTTATTATTGTTTGTATTATTTATTTTATTATTAATTATTTGGGTTTATTTTGTTTATATAATTTTATAATGTCACATACTCAGCACCTCCTCTCGATTTATTTGCCTTCGCCAAATAAAAATATATGTTTCAGCAAAAACAAGATGGTGGAATTTATACTTTTATGTCCACCATTTGTTGAAGACTATATTTAACGTAGCTCTGAAAAGTATAATTGTTTTTTCTTTTAAAATTATCTCTTTCAATTGAAACAATAAAAAATAAAATAGAATTCAGTAATTTAAAATAATATTGATAGAAAAATAATGATAAATCTTGTAATTTAATCAAAGAGTTATAAAAAGTGAATCTAATGAATGTTCTATTAAAAATCCCTAATTTAAAAAGGATTTTTAGAATAAGTATGTTATCGGATTGTTTCATATGAAACTTGAATATAAAGCTTATTTTTTCTCATAAATATATATTAGACTGTATTTAGTATTGAACCAGTGATAATCAACTTGTAAGATGGATAACTGGTTGGATTTAGGAAAGGGAAGCAGTTTTTTTGAATAACGCGGGTAAAAAGGTAAAATAAGTTGGGATTGAGGGGGATGTTTAACAATTTTATAAATCAAAGATATTGAATTGTTGGATTGTGCCGTTTTATACATGTCATTGAAGGATAACTATACTTGGAGTTATATTGTGAATTTATTGCTTACGAGTGATTTTCCTTTATCAGGAAATGAAATAATTTTAGAACACATCAGGAGTAAAGGCACCAACCCTCATATTGCCTGGATACCTCGGTTTAAAAAAGAACTTTTGATAATAGGAGCCAGCGGAGGGTCGATGCAGTTTACAAAAAATGTTTCACTGTTCCGCCTGCTCACAGAAACAGTTGATCAGGTATTTACAGATCATTCTGAATACAAAGCGCTTAATATTGTTGACTATGAGTTTTTACCACACTTAAACAAGATGGAATCATCCTTTCTGCAAAAAGTTAAAGAATATTCTAAAAGAATAAATCATGACATCATATCTATTGACGATGGATCTGCATTGTTTCATACAAATGGAAACATCAGATATATCGGAAAAACAGTAAGGTTTCGTAATGGTGAGATAATTACTGATATTGAGACATAGCCTTTTAATAAATCATAGCTGGATTGATAAAACAGTATTTGTTTGTGAATCCAATCTCGCCTGTGTAATTGGAAGGATGTTAAAAACATTATCATGAAATTAAAAATCCAAAACAAATAGAGTAACCCATTTGCTTTCCTCCCTTTTTTTACTGCTTGATTTCCTTATTCACAATATTCAGAAATCGGGTAGTGGAAATATAACGATCTGCCAGCAGTTTTCCATTATAAATCAGATTAAAAGCGCCATAGAGTGATGGCGCTTTTTGTGCTTCGGCCGCATTCTTGAGTTCTACTATTCGGGGATTCATTTCCTTTTCTTCAAGTATGGGCTTGATTTCTTCAATGAATCTTGCGACCCAGGGACATTGTTTTGAATATATTATTATCAGCCCTTTATTATAATTTTTCAGTTCCTTTTCCCAGTTGTTTATTGAGGGCAGGGGACCTTTCTTGAAGCTTTTGGCAATCAACTGCTCTTTTCCGGATTCGGAAACAATACTGTAACCGTTCTTTATGAATATTTCTTTGTTTGCCATGAACGATTTATCACTCACTACAACAGCAACGCCTGACATACCCTTTGCGTCTTTTTCAACTTCATTTATTAATAACGTACCAAATCCCTGGTGTTGATATTTTTTACCGTTTGTCCAGAGACAATGGATGAACATATATCCCTTTGCATTAACAGATCGCCAGCAGTATTCTCCAGGCACATATTCAATAAATCCTATCGGCCTTTTTTCACCTTCCAGGTACAGCAGTTTTATCTTTAATCCGTTTTTAAACTGGTCTTTGAGCCATTCAATTTTTTTGGTGTAAAATTCATGTTTGGGATTAATAAAACATATGGCCTGGGGATGCTGAACGATGTTATTTTCAGTGACTTCAATTATGCTGGTTTTAGAGCTCATGGAATTAATATCTCCGTTCTTTGGTTTTATAGAATAATGAATAAGCTGGCGTTAATGTTGATAATATAACATGAGGGATAGGACATAAAATGTCTCAGGGATTATTTTTTTAGGAAATTACTTTTTAAAATTGATGGGCGCTGGTTAAATCCCCTGTGCAAGCCAGAACCCGTTACCTATGGCATTCATAATGCTGCCTGATTCCTTGTCTTCACTGCCCACCAGATAAACTTCCGGCACCATGCCTTCAAACTGTTTAAGGAGTTCTGTATCAGACCTTGGACTTGTGGCGGTGATGACGGTATCCGCTTTTAGAGTTTTCTTTTCTCCCTCTTTAGTGGTAAGTGTTACACCGGTTTCTGTCACCTTTTTAAAAGTAACGCCCGACAGGTTTGTCACTTTCTGTTTTTACCTGTATTCCATCGGGCCTAAACCATATATATTCCCCTCGTCCACCACCGTGACATTTCTGCATCTGTCAGCCGGGAATTCAGCTCTTCCTGTTCATCCTCGTCTATTGCCGATCTGACCCGGTTCCATCAATCGCCTGAATCTCGTATTGCCTGCCATCGGTATGTCCCTTTTAAAATTTTTATTCTATATCATCATTCTCCAGTATGATTCTCGCGTCAACCGCAATAGCCTTATTTTCATAGGCGAAAAGAGGATTGATATCCATCTCTTTGATTTCCGGATTTTCCTGTACCATTGCCGATACCTTCAAGAGAAGTTCTTCCAGGTATTCGATATCTACAGGCGGTTGGCCTCTGTACCCCTTAAGCAACGTGTAAATTTTGGTATCCTGTATCATCTCTTTTGAATCCTGCCTGCTTAAGGGAGCGATGCCGAAAGATATGTCCCTGAGGACCTCAACAAGCGTGCCGCCCATCCCGAACATGACCATCGGTCCAAACTGGGGATCCTTTGTCATTCCGATAACAAGTTCCACACCGGGTTTTGCCATGTTCTGGACCGAGACTCCGTCCAGTGCCGCCCCGGGCACCTTTTCCTTTGAGACAGCCATGATTTCATTAAAGGCTTTTTTTACATCGTCTTTGTTTCCAAGGTTAAGCTTAACCGCTCCGATATCACTTTTGTGTGTTATCCCCGGTGAAATTATTTTCATGACAACAGGATAACCAAGAGCTTCAGCCGTTGAAACAGCTTCTTCGGCTGTTTTGCATAGTACCGGTTCGGTTGATTCTATTCCGTATTGTTTAAATATCTTTTTACACCGGATTTCATCAATTACTGGTGTTCCTGCATTTTTTATTGTATCCAGAAATAAAGATCTGCCCTTTGATCCTGTATCTCCCGGGGGCGGGATTTCAATGCTGATGTTTTGATCTTTCTTGAATCTGGCGAGATTCCCCAGGGCTATAAATGCCCTTTGTTCACTTCTAAATACCGGTATATTATGCTTAAAATAGAAATCTCTCAGCTGCCTTCTTTCTTCCTCTAGATCAATATCTTCCGCACCAGTCAGATCTTCCGGGAGTATGATAACAACAGGTTTATTATATTTTCTTTTAATATTGACCGGTATTTCCATTAAGGTCTTTACCTGATCAGGAGATGGAGCATTGGGCCCTGCGAAATAAGTGGCTGCTTTGATTGAAAAGAAAATCCTTCTTATGACTATTACATCAATTTTATTACTTTCTGCCATTGCTTCCAGTACTGATGTTAAAAGATCCATAGGAGGGTGAGGAGTTCCAATGTCAAGAGGATTTTTCGCGGACACACCTGCAGTCGGGAGCAGTTCACAGAGCTTTGCTGCTGTTTCTGCCGGAAAAGATGGCATGTGCATTCCTGCTCTTTCACATGCATCAGCTCCAACAACGGTACCGGCTCCTCCACCGCTTATATACGCTACCCTCGGGCCTGTTCCATCAGGCAGGCATGAGAATCCGATGGTGGTATCTATAAGTTCTTCGCGGGTTTCCACCTTGATTGCCCCTGTCTGTCTGAAAAATGTATCCCATATGACGGATTCGCCTGCCATTGAACCTGTATGTGAAGAAGCCGCAGCAGCTCCTATATTTGTCAGGCCGACCTTCCAAATAATAATAGGCTTTTTGCCTCGATAGGATCGTGCAATATTAAAAAATCTGCGCCCGTCTCTTACTCCTTCAAGGTAGGATGAGAAGAGCTGTGTGTCCGGATCATCCATCAGATATTCAAGAAGGTCAGCCTCGTTGGTGTTACAGGCATTTCCATAGCTTGCAACCTTTGAGTATCTGATTCCTTCGCCAAAGGCTGGCGCGGTTAAGCCCTCGGCCAGCTGGCCGCTCTGAGTAAGTAATGAGATACCACCGGAGTTTTTGGGAAAATGCCCCCCGGGAACAATGGTTACTCCGCCTGCCGGGCAGTAGGTACCAAAACAGTTTGGTCCCATAACCCTTATCCCCTGCCGGGCGATCTCTACTATCTCTTTTTCGAGTTTTTTACCTTCCTCATCAAATTCACTGAACCCGGCACTTAATATAATAGCTGCCTTGACACCCTTTTTAAGACAATCTCTAAGTGCATCAGGTGCATATTTGGCTGAAACACATAAACAGGCCAGGTCAGCAGGATCAGGAATATCCATTACGCTGCGGTATATCTTTAAGCCAAGGGTTTCATCTCCCTTGTGATGAACCGCATACAGCCTTCCTTTAAAACCAATATCGATCATGGCCTGCAGATATCTGGTACCAAAGCTCTCCGCTACGTCGGAGGCCCCTACGATTACAATGGATTCGGGCTTAAAAAAATAATTTAAATCTTGTGTGTTTTTTGTCATATCAATTCTGATTTAAATCGAAAGCCCCGTCCTTTGGGCGGGGCTTTTTCAATAAAACGGCCATGTAGATCTGTTTAGAAAAAATCTAAACACTAATTCAACATGGCCGAAAAGACATTAACCTACTGCGGTAAGACCGCCGTCTATATATAATATCTGTCCTGTTATAAAATTAGCCGCGTCTGAAGCAAGAAAAACACATGTCCCGGCCATTTCTTCCGGTGTGCCAAGACGTTTGAAGAGGCTGCTGGATGCGAGCATTTCCAGGCGTTCAGGTGCTACTGCTTTTTTGATAGTGTCAGTCAGTACCAGTGAAGGAGCCATTGCGTTTACATTAATACCGTAGGGTGCAAATTCTGCCGCAAGCATACGCGTTATCATGTCAACTGCACCCTTTGTAGCGCCATAGGCTGTATTCCCACCGCCGGTACCGCGGATGCCCCTGACAGAAGACATGTTTATTATCTTACCTGTCTTGGCTTCCATCATTTTTTTACCAAAGGCCTTGCAGCAAAGCATTACACCCTTTACATTAACTTCAAAAATGCGATCCCAGTCTTCAGCCGAAAAGTCTGTTATCAAACCTTTTATATTCATCCCCTGGGTATTTACCAGTACGTCCACTTTACCGTATTTGGCTACAACATCGTCAGCAAGCTGATTGACGCTTGCTTCGTCAGAAGTATCAACCTGGATAAAACCTGTTTCTACACCTGTTTCGGCATTGATCTCTTTTGCAGCCTTCATAAGGTTATCTTCATTTCGACTTGCAAGAACAACCGTCGCACCATGTGCGCTTAACGCCATTGAACATGCCTTGCCGATTCCTCCGGCACCACCAACGACAGCTATGACTTTACCGTCAAGCTTGAACATATCTTTCATTATTGTACCTCCTTTTTTAAAACTAGGGTGTAATAAGGAATACCAGCACTTCAGCTGGTTTACCGTTATTAATGATCATTTCACGTTCTTCATTTGCTCCGATGAAAATAAGGTCACCTTTATTCAGCACATGGCTTTCATCCTTGCCATTTACCGTTATTGAGCCTTTAACAACATAATAGATCTTTTCTGTCGGAGAGCCTGACATCTCGGCTCCGCCGTTTGGCTGAAAATAGGAGTAAAAAACTTTTACCCGATCAGATTCCTTGATAAATTTCTGCAGTCCATAAACTCCATAGTGCTTTGGCGCATCATAGGGGTTTCCTGTGGCATCCTTAACTGTTTTCATGTTATTCTCCTTGTTATATTATTAATTACAGTCCAGTAAAACCTCGCCGATATTTTTATCTGTATCGGTTTTGACATCGATTGTCTGAGTTTTATAACCGTCCAGTTCGAGAGTAATCTTGAAAGCTTTATCAGCATCAAGCCCCTTGAACTCAAAATCTCCAAAGA
>JASFHE010000356.1:0-6924 GCA_050123415.1 Desulfobacteraceae bacterium
GGGTAACAGCGGATTGTCGACAAGCAGTCATTTGCACTATATGGTCGTAAAAGATGACAGGGCAGTTAATCCTCTTGAATATATCCTGGATGCGAGTGAGAAATTATGATCTCCAAAAGATCCATAATCTCATTTTTTCTGTTCAGTTCCTTAATTTTAATATATGGAACCGCATACTGTTCAACATTTCCATTTGATGAATATGCTGTTTTCTGCAGTTATTTCAAGATAAGCGGAGACAAACCGTCTGATCAGGATGTGGAAGAGTTGTGTTTCACACTTGACAGGCCTGCCTACACATCTTTTAAACCTTCGGAAATGTTTTCAAAGAAAAGTCTGAACAAAGAAAAAGACAGGGTTGATAAAGTAATCAAATCCATTACTGATAATTCAACCTTTTTATGGAAAGTTAAATATTACCTGTCGAATAGTAAGGATATTGATAAATATTTCAGTAAGTCTGCAATATATGAAAAATTGCCTCAGCCAACCCCTTACATCAACTCCAGGATATCGGGAAAAGGGCAACGCAAAATCAGGCAGGCTGTCGCCTCATTACTGAAAAACTACCCGGAAAAGATAAAAAAAGGGGATATTGAAATTATAATTACATTAAAACCTGAAAAATCAGAACATGGGTATCAGAAAAGAAATATTGTGGAACAGAATGTGGTTCTCCCTATCAGATATGTCATTTTTCAGCCTACAAAAGTACAGATACTTGACGAATTAGAGCCTGTTGAATAGACAGGCCGCCGGAAATGCGGGTAAATATTGTAGGAAGATTATAACACCTTGAAATAATTAAGGATAAAAAAGGGGTTGCCGCTATTGTTTTGGTATGTATTTTGCTTAGTTTTCTAGTAAGTGCCCATCCAGAAAGAGGCGATTTCTGGATGGAGCTTTCAGCGGTCAGCTATTAGCCGTCAGCTAAGTCTTTATTTTAAAAGGCCTTTTGCTGAAAGCTGACCGCTGAGTGCTGACCGCTATCGAACAAAAACTTTGTTTTTGGATGGGCACTAGTAAGAAATCAATAAATAATGAATAGAAGTTGGAGGATATTTCAATGGGAAATGTGTTAATGGGGGACCTTGATGGTAAAACAGAACGAATTGCCTTTAATACACATGAAATAGAACAGATAATAACGAAGTACAAGGCCAGCATTGTTTCAGGGAATGACGATCAGGATTATATGGAATACGAGGGAAAAATATTTCCTGTTCAGGGTTTGCGCGACAGGGAATATATAAAACCTTATTTTATTATTTTGAAATCAGGTACTGCCTTTAATGTAAGTGACTACCAAATGCTGTTTAATACAGAAGACCTTCCCAACAGCCTGCTGTCAGGTGTTGATACGTCAGGTAAAAAGTTTCTTTGCCAGAGATATATGAATGGCAGCAGCAATGAGGAGACGGTAATCAGGAAATATCCTGTTGTGAAAGCTGAAGACCTTACATCAGATGAAACAGAAGATCTAAAGGATGTTATCAATAAATTGAGAAAAGGGGAATTCTTTGAACTCTTAACCATGGAATTTTCAGATAAGATAAAGGGAATAGCCAAAGAACTCATTGATTTCAGAAAAGACATCCAGACCAGAATAGAGCCTGATATTGTTGAAATAGCTTCAAAGGATATTCCGGAGGCAAGTAATCAGCTTGAAGGGATAAACGAGACCCTTGAAGAAAGCACCATGAGAATAATGGATATCAATGACGAGCAGATGGATGCCGCAAATACGCGCTGTAAAGAGCTGGAACAATTTATAGAAAAGCGCAGCGAAGGTGAAGGCGACCTTGCTATTGGTATAAGCCTTGAAGAAGCTATGGACGCGCTGGAAGCCCAGATGGAATTTTTAAAGGAAGTTGAACAACGATCTCTTAATATGATGGAACCTTTAAGTTTTCAGGATCTTGTCGGTCAGCGTATACAGAAAATAATCAGCCTTGTAAGGTCAATGGAAATAAAAATAGAAGAATTGATTGTTTCCTTTGGCATAAAATTAAAGAAATATAAAGAAGACCCCGAAATAACATATGAAGAATTGAATAAAGATGTTGATGAGTTTATGTACGAATTAAAAGGGCCTCAGAGATCAGGGGAGGGTCTTGATCAAACTGCTATCGATGACCTTCTAAACAGCCTGTAATTGAACTGACAGGAAAATAAAGCGGATATTGCGGCTTTTTCAGAATATAACAAGGAAGATATGGAGGATACAATATGGGATTTGATACTTCAATAAAAGTTTTGGTAGTAGATGACTTTGCTACTATGAGAAGAATTGTGAAAGGGGTTCTTAAGCAACTCGGTTTTAATGATATTATAGAGGCAGAAGACGGCCAGCTGGCACTCAAGGAACTTCAAAAAGAAAAGGTAGGCCTGATTGTCTCAGACTGGAATATGCCCAATATGACAGGCCTTGATCTGCTGAAGGCTGTAAGGTCAGACGCAAACCTGAAGGATACACCTTTCCTTATGGTTACTGCCGAAGGGCAAAAAGAAAATGTTGTTCAGGCTGTTCAGGCGGGTGTAAGTAATTACATAGTAAAACCTTTCACCCCTGAAACATTCAGTGCCAAACTCGAAAAGATATTTTAATATATCTGAAATTCAGGTAAAAAAAAATCCGGAACCGGTTTATGCATTATCCCGTGCAGGCCGGTTTTAAAAAAAGGATTTAATAAAATATCAGGAAACATTTTTCCGGCTGACAGGAATATAATTCCCTTTTTAATCATCAATATTATTAACATAAAAAAATACTTTATTTAATATTATATGGAACAGTATATAACTATTTGATAAAACATATAAAATAGCTCAGGTGGCCGGTTTGGCGGATGTGTCCGGATTTTCCTTACTTCTGGCAAGCATATTGCAATATTAATGATCATTAGGATGTGCAGATATTTTGATTAGAGTTGTAAATCATGTTCCGGTTATGATCCGGTTCCGCATTTACATAAAATAATCAGCAAACCGGCAAAGGAGTAGACAATGAAAATTAATGAAAGTCAAAGAGCACTGCTCGAGCAGCAGGGAAAAATAAATAAGAATAGGAATACGGATGCAGACAGTTTTCAGAAAATAATGGATCAGGTGACATCCGGTACCGAAACAAACAAGACTTTGCCTGTTAATATCAATCCCGTTCAAATACTTAATGGGCCCGAAGGCGTTATTCCGGTTAATGAATCCTTTAACATGTCAGAAAAGGATCTGTTGCTCGGTTCACTGAAAGAAACACTGGATTTAGTAGATTTTTATGCCGGAAAACTGGCGGATGAGTCCTTTCCGGTTGAAAACCTTTCATCGCTTGTAGATCAGCTGGATGAGAGGCTTGCTTCAATAAAAGACATGTCATCGATGGAAGGTGTACCGGAGAAGCTGAAACCGGTTATAACCGATGTTGCCGTAACTATCGGCACCGAAATCGAACGGTTCCGTCGGGGGGATTATATTTAATCTCCTATGGGGAAGCCGATGACAAGTCCGGCTGATGAGCCTGTTACGGTTTCAATAATAATCCCTTCCGAATTAAATATCTTTAATATAACCATTAAATCAGACTCATTTTCGCGCGCTGTCAGTTCGTCAGAGTCAAGATCTGTGTTTTTAAGAATATTATTTATTGAATCCGGAATACGGGATATTTCAGCACCTATATTGATTTTATATAATCCTTCTTCATTTTCGGTTTTAATTAAAAGTTTGTTTCCTCTCAGTTTTTCCACTTCTTCTATAACTCTCTGAAGCAGCCATTGAAAGGCGAGGATTGAATTTTCAGGCAACAGACTTGTCAGGGGAGGGGGGGCATCCAGTTGAAGGGTTGTCTCCACATTATGCTTAAAGTAAAGATTTGTATTTAAAAAAGATAATTCCTGTTCAATAAATTCATTAAAATTCTGGAGGCCGTTATCTGCCTGCATGACCTTATTGGATGATATTTTTATCATAGCGTTTAAACGTTCGAGTTCCTCCTCGATCCGCTTCAGGCGCACCATGATATCACTCTCTGATCCGTTATTGCTGTCTGCATCTTTTCTTAAGATATACTGACTCATTTCGAGATCAAGACCTATATTTTGTAAAGGTCCGTTGATATTATGTATAAGCCCCCCCGTTACCTTCCCGAGCGAGGCCAGTTTTAATAATCTTATCAGATCATCCATGGATAATTCCATCAGTCCAGTTCCTCCAGATCTTTTTTATTTCTTATGTCCATTCTTTGTTTCTGAAATATAAGTTTTACTATTGAATCACGCGCGTCATCTTTTATAAAAACTATTCTCGCCGCGTTTATATATCGATCTTCTTTTTTAGCGGCCCTGAGTATTTCCGTGATAAGCTCTATATTATACTGGACAACGCCCGGCAGTATGAGCTCCATTTTCAACAGTGTACCTTCTTCAAACTTTTCTTCCGAGGCAAATTTTAATCCTGAAGCACTTATTTCCATAATCTTATCATGACCGCCTGTTTCAAAATCGGATCTGGACAATATCTGCTCTATTATAAAATCAAGTTTGTTATTAAGTAACTGGAGCGCAAGAAAGAGCTGTTCTTCTTTTGAGCCCTTTGCTGCTTCATCAAGATAAGATTCTATGGGGCTGGGTATTCCGCTCTGTTTGAACAGGGCGTTGCCCATGCCATTTTTGAGTTTTTCTATTTCATCATCAGTAAGTATTTTCCACTTGACCGGAATTGTTATTTCAATCCTGAAATGCTCGCGTCTGTTGCTTTCTGACATGTCAATAAGCTCCTGCGTTTTTATTGCCGTTAGATATGAAAAGCGCAAGTATAGTATAAATTCCGGTTGAATGGAAAGAAAAAAAGCCGGATGTGCTGTGTAACTCTTCGGTATTAACCTACGATACTGACCGGTTCCGGATCAGTATGCTTTGAGAATATATTTATTGCCGCATCGACAACATCAGGATCGAATTGAGTACCTTTGTTCTGCACCAGTTCATCAATGCATTTTTTGATCGGAATTGCTTTTCTGTATGCCCTGTCAGAACTCATAGCGTCAAAACTGTCAGCCACAACAAGAATCCTCGATAAAAAGGGAATTTTTTCTGCTGCTAGACCATCCGGGTATCCTTTGCCGTCCCATCTCTCATGATGGTTCCTGATTATTGCCAGTTCGTCTTTGTCAAGTCCGAGCGGCGCAACGATATTAACTCCTATCATTGGGTGTGATTTTATTATGTCAAATTCCTGATCTGTCAATCGTGAAGTCTTATTAAGAATACTGTCATTAATCCCTATCTTGCCTATGTCGTGCAGAGGCGCGCATGTTCTGATCCTCTGGAGATCATCATCGGTGCAGCCCATTACCTTTGCGATTTCTATAGCGTATTTGGTTACCCTTGATGAATGCTGCCGTGTATATCTGTCCTTCGCCTCAATTGCACCAACCAGCGACATCAGGGATGCCATAAGATTTTGCATAAGGTTGTCATAGAGTGCCATGTTCTCGATATTCAAAGCAGTTCTTTCGGCCATGAATTTTAGAATGAATTCATCATCTGAGTCGAATGATACGGAACCTTCCTTGTCACCCACCAGTAAGAGTCCAAAGGGTTCTTCCCTGATATTAAAGGGGATGGAAAGGCAGTTATTGCGGGTAATTTCTTTCCTGCTGCTTCCAGTCTTAATGTCGAGCCCGAAACATGTTTCAAACAGGCGTTTATTAACGTCCTGGTCAATTTCTTCACTGCTGATGGAAATATTTGTTCCCGGAGTTATATTATTAAGCCCTGTCTGTGAGAGGAGTATATAATTATCTTTATTTTCATCATCATGGATAAGGAAGCATGCCTTCCGGGCCTGGCAGGTTTCCATACTCTTTTTTACGATAAAATTGCAAAGATCTTCGGTTTTATTTATACGGGAAAGAGAATCGACTATATTATACATCATAGTCTGGTGTCTTATTCTTTTTTTGAGTTCAATGTTCAGTTTTTCAACTTCCTGTTTTTGTTCAAGTTCCTGATTCAGTCTCCAGTTTTTTTCCATAAGTGCTTTAAGGCGGCTGATTCTCTCAAGAATAATTTTTATATCCTGCAGACGAAAAGGTTTTACCAGGAAATCAGAAGCCCCGCTTCTCATTGCATCAATAACCGTCTCCATTGTAGGGTAGCCGGTCATTATAATAACATTTGTAAGCTGATGGTTTTTGTGAATACGCTTGAGTGTCTCAAGACCCCCGATTCCGGGCATCATGAGATCCATGAATATATAATCAAAAAACTCGCTTTCTATTTCTTCAAGGGCCTTTTCTCCCCTGTCCAGTATGACTGTATTTTTGAAATTCAGATGTTCAAAAAACATTCCCAGGGTTTCACCAACCATGGGGTCATCGTCTACAACCATTACAGTCATAGAACTGAAATCCTGATCAATTACTGATTCATGTTGCTGAAAAGCTTCGACTTGCACAATTCAAATTCCTTTCCTGTTAATAATCCTTTTTCCTTGAGTTCAGAAATTCGTTCAAGTTCATCCAGAATTGAAGTCTTTCCGCTTGCCCGTGTACTGGAATAGTAAAAGGGCAGCATACTCCCGGCTATTACGGGTTTGCCGTCTTCATCTTCTTTGATTGTTTTATCATCATTAATTTCAAGCAGTTTCTTCATCATGTTCAATTGTTCATAGGCATTCTGAAGATCTTCGATAAGTTTCCTGTTTTCACGAATCAGGCTGATTTTTTCACGAGCATTGTTGACTATTATCTTTATCTCTTCCAGCTTGAATGGTTTTGTAATATAGTCATAAGCTCCCTCCCTTATAGCCTGGACCGCTGTTTCAAGTGAAGCAAAACCGGTTATAAGGACCACAAGGCTTTCGGGATCAATCTTTCTGGTCTCGGTCAATACCTCAAGGCCGCTTGCACCCGGCATCATAAGGTCT
>JASFHE010000357.1:0-6915 GCA_050123415.1 Desulfobacteraceae bacterium
ATGGCAGAATACCTTCCCATATGTCAATACCAACGTCCACCATATCCTGGGTAATAGGCTGGCAGAATGAGTCAGCATGGTGCATGGTAATGATGCCTTCCTTCTTCATTGCGCTGTAGATCTCGGTGTATGGTTCTTTTAAAAATTCACGCCAGGTATCGGGACTCATAAACAGACTGTTCTTGGCACCCCAGTCATCATGGAACATCATGACATCAGGATGCAGGTTATCATTCAGCACCCGGATCTGCTGAAGTTTAAAATCCTTGATATAGGCTATCAATTCATGCATTGCTTCCGGCTCTGCAAGGAAGTTCATAAGCGTATCTTCAAAACCCATCAGAAAATGGAGTTGTTCAAAAATGCCGGTAGGAAGCCATACCATAACATATTTGTCTTCTTCTCTGAATTTTTCCGCATCTGCCAGAGCCTGAGTCCAGTCCAGATCTGCCTTGTCCAGGTCGGGCGCTTTGCAGGTTTTTTCCCACTCAGTAACATCAGGACACACTTTTGTCTCATCATTGACTATGGGCATAATTCCAGGTTCGTTTTCTCCCCAGTAAATTTTTACACCCCAGGGGTTGATTGCCTCACCGCCCGGAGCAACGGGAAAAAGATAGGCAAATACCGGGTCGCTCCATACCATGGGGAACGGTTCCCATTCGTTTACAAAAGCGTCAGGATTGCCATTTTTCATAGTTTCAATTACATTTTCTTTTAAAGATAACACGGAAAATCCTCCTTAATATGATTAAAATATTTACTATTATAAAAACAGGGTTTTATACTAGAGAATTAATTCTACGCTTATATCATTAAATTTAAAAAAAATTAACTATTTTATGCGACCGCAGACTAAAATTTTTAGGCTGCGGCAGCTTTAATGAATACAATAAACATCCTTTCTCTTGACACACGTCCAATACCCATATTCCCAATCTCCGGGAAAGAGAGTTAATGGACGATTATCCCATTCCTGTACACTTTAAAATAAACAGGGCGTCCATTATTCCATACAGATGATTCATTGCTTATTAAAAAAATCAAAAAATGCACTCTTCATAATGCATACCCTTTATTAAATAACACATTTTAAAAAAATATGTAAAGCCTTTATTGATAAGCTTATTGGCCTTTTTACGTTTTTTAGCTGAACATGTATCAATCCTTATTTATTAGTAATGTTCTTATAAATATTTAATAAATATTGCCAAAAGGTACCAATATTGCATTTACATCCAGTAAGTTAAATTTCAATCCTGATATTATGTGTTAAATAATAAAAATAAGGTCTTGATAATACTAAGCAAGTTAAAAAATGGAGAATATAAAATGAGATCAGCAAAATTGCGAATTTTCCTGTTTTTACTGTTAACAGTGAGTCTTTGTTTAACCATGTCATGCGATTCAGATGACACAGATCCTCAGGGAGCCGAAGAAGTTAATTCGGATAATAATGATGATCCTGTCTCCGATCCTCTCGGGACCGGAGCCATCATTATCGACCACGCCAGCACTTATCTTTCCTCTGTCCCCCTGGAGTGGATAGAGGAAGCAAAGGATGCGCTTCATATCGCCTATGGTCATACATCCCACGGTAGCCAGATCACAACCGGAATGTCAGGACTTGTCAGTTTTTCCAATGCCCCCTATGGCGGATCTACTTATGAGTGGAACAACGGTGGTACAAACGGCGCACTCGATCTCAGGGACACACCCTTCTCAGGAGCAAACGACCTGGGAAATCCTGATCGAACAGCATGGGCTGATGCCACCCGAAACTATCTGGACTCCCACCCGGATATTAATGTAATAATCTGGTCCTGGTGCGGACAGGCCAACGGTAGTGAAGAGGACATTGACCTGTATCTCGGTCTTATGGACGACCTTGAATCGGAATATCCTGATGTAATGTTTGTGTATATGACTGGACATACCAATGGAACAGGACTTGACGGGAATCTTCACCAGCGTAACCAGCAGATACGAAATTTTTGTGAGACCAATGCTAAAATACTTTATGATTTCGAAGATATTGAAAGCTATGATCCTGATGGTGAATACTACGGTGTCCTCAATGTAACGGACAGTTGTGCTTACGATGGCGGTAACTGGGCTGTTGAATGGCAGAACAGTCATACCGAAGGCGTGGACTGGTATAACTGTTCATCCGCACACAGTGAACCTCTTAACGCAAACCAAAAGGCCTACGCAGCCTGGTGGCTATGGGCAAGGCTGGCCGGATGGGATGGTAACTAAATATATTCTAATTTAAAAATAGATTCGCCTCCCTTTTGAGGCGGATCTTTTTTTTTATATACTCTCTTTAATAAACCTAATAGCATTTAAAGAAGTACAGCTCTTTCCTTTTTTACCCTTTTCCTGTTATAGTAAATTTTATTTAAGCGGATCAGCAATCGACAGACAACCATGATTATAAAACAAAATGAATCATCATGTTCAGGATATTGCCAAGCCTGCGGCAGAACCCATTACCTTAAACAGGGTAAAGCCAGGGACTATTGCCTTGAATTAATGGAAACGCTGGAAGAAAAAAAACGCATCGACATTGATATTCCGCGGGAAAAAGCAAATCCCCGTTTATCCCTGGATTATATCAAGGGTGAAGCCAGAGGGCAGATGTTCGGTGTGCTGGAGTGCAGGGATCAAAATGATAATACAATTATATTAAAGGCCTTTTCCGGTCAATATAATGGTATCTGGCATGTAGAAGGATGGGCTCCTCCCATGCTTGATGTTAATAAATATAATTCACTGGTCATCGATGTAGATAAACAGATAAAAGGTCTAGGGAAAAAGATCAACGGATTGCATGAAGGACCTGAAAGACAGGATTTGACTCTTAAACGAAAAATTCTTTCACAAAACCTTATGAATGAAATTCATGCGCTCTATCGTATCAATAACTTCCGATCCGAGGTGAAATCTCTTTTTGATTTTTTTAAAAACAGAGTTCCCACAGGCGCAGGGGATTGCTGTGCGCCAAAATTATTGAATGAAGCAGCAAAACAGAATCTTAAGCCAAAAAGCCTTGCAGAAATATACTGGGGGAGAACAAACCGTTCCGGTAAACGCCTTCAGGGGAATTTTTATGCCCCCTGCCAGGAAAAGTGTCAGCCCATTATGGGCTTTATGTTATGCGGGATTGAAAGATAAAAAAGTCTTACTATGTTTGAAATAGATATCATATATCAGGATTCCTCTATCGTGGTTGTAAATAAACCGGGAAGCCTTCTATCTGTACCCGGTCGGGGACCGGATAAACAGGATTGCCTTGTGAATCGCATCAAAAAAATATTTCCGGAATGCATTCCCCAACCGTCTGTTCACCGCCTGGATATGGACACATCGGGACTAATGGTACTTGCCTTAACAGCAGATGCTCATAAAAACCTGTCTGTCCAGTTTCAGAATCGCACTGTAAAAAAACAGTATATTGCCATGCTGGAAGGCATTGTTGAGAATGAACAGGGTGAAATCAATCTTCCTTTCCGGCTGGATATCACAAACAGGCCTTATCAGATATATGATCCGGTTAATGGGAAAATGGGAACAACCCTGTGGGAGAAAATAGAAGTCGTAAATGATCAAACAAGGATTCTCTTTACCCCCTTAACCGGCAGAACGCATCAACTGCGGCTCCATGCATCCCACCCCAAAGGATTAGGATGTCCGATTGTGGGTGATAGACTTTATGGTCATGGGAAAACAGGAGATCCTTTACTTTTACACGCGACTTACTTGAGCTTTCAGTATCCTGATAAAAATGATACTCTACACTTTGAGAGTTCATCATGGTTTTGAAGTATCAGGCCATTTTAATAATTTTTAAGGAATGAAAGGTCCTAAAAAAATCAGGGATGCAGTAAAGATTCTTAAGGATGAGGGTATTCTTGAAATCCTGGTCAAAGAAGGTGCTTTTAATACAACCTCTTCAACAGGGAGCAAATAAAAGAACAACCAGGATCACTTTTTGAATTTCGAAAGGAGAGACTAATATGGATGTAACTGATGCAATACTTAAAAGGAGAAGCATAAGAAACTTCAGGCCAGATCCCGTGGAAAAGGAAAAAATCGAAAAGGTTCTGGAAGCAGCCAGACGGGCGCCCTCATGGGGGAACACTCAGCCCTGGCGTTTCATTGTAGTACAGAACAAAGCCAAAATTGAAGAACTGGCAAATAAGGCGGCAGGCGGTCAACCGCAGGTAGCCGGCGCCCCTGTTGTAATAGTCTGCTGCGGCGTACCCGAGGCATTCTCCCGCAAACAGCATAGAGAAGCCTTGAAACAGCTTATTGATTATGGAGTGATGGACTGGCCGGAAGAGGTTCTTGATAATGTAATCCTGGGAAGTGAACAGTTTGCGCCCTACCATCTTGGCGAACAGGTTATGACTATAAAGGCCGGTGAGCAGATCATGATAGCCGCGGCCTATATGACATTGGAAGCTGTAAACCAGGGTCTGACTACCTGCTGGGTGGGCGCGGTATCACCCAAAATCGCCAATGAGGTCATGGGCCTACCGGATAATATATTTGTACATGATTTAATCCTCCTGGGATATCCGGGTGAAGATCCAAAGATCAGGCCAAGAAAAGATTTTGAAGAGGTCATTTTTTGGGAAAAATATAAATAAAAAAATATATTTAAAAGATGACGGATACAGTAAAAAGCCGCGGTGAGAGTTTAATCACCGTTTTGAATCCGTCATCAATACTATTACGTATATCTGATATACGCGGCATCTCTATGTGCTTTGACGGATCAGCCTGAAAGTTTTCAAATCACTCAGGTCGCATATATCAGTTCAAGCCCCATCATATCGGCCAATTCCGCGACTTCCCCTGTATAGTCACCATACACCATGCAGAGATGGCTTCCGAATTCACTGAGTTTTCGCAAGCATTCAAATGAATCCGGCACTTTAATATGCGCAGCAAGAGAGCAGCCGATGAGAGTACCTTTATTGAAGCCGGAGCATAAAACAACTTCGCCTTTAGCAAGATATATTTTTGTACCGAGCGGATTCAGCCGGGCCAGGGTAACTGTCTTCTCCTCAAGCCTGGTAAAATCTATCATGACCTTTGTTCCCCAGCCTGATTCTACAAAATTGCGCAAATGATAAGGTAAATCCGGTTTGTTATAACCGGCCATTTTGATTCCTGGCACGCTATGGTTGAGAACAAGCTGGTCCTTTGAAAAAGCGATCGGGTTGCCCATATGAAGACTTGTTTGCGACGGACATGAGCAGTCTCATTGATAGCAGTGCGTTGAGATCCCCTTCGCATGCCGATGCAACCCCTTCATCCTTTAAAAGTGTATGCACCAGGCAGGGAGTGATCTTGTATCTTTCGGCCAGCCTCGATGCGCACAGATCAAAGCATTCGACAGTGAAGGCATTGCAATCATATTTATTCATCAGATTTTTAACAGCATAATAAAATTCAAGAGACCGTTGGACATATTGCCTGTCAATATGTGTTTCCTGTGCGTTCTTTATTAGCTGTTTTGCCCTTTCTTCCGCTTTTTTACCCAATTCTCTGTTTTTCAAAACACTGTCCATCTCGCTGATAAATTCATTATAGGATACAAAATGGGAGCCTATGCCGAATTTTTCTTTTAACGTATCTATCGAGATACAGCTGCGGATAGGTACTGTGGAGGGAACTTTCTGTCCGCGATGATTAAAATACGGGTCTGTTGCAGTGTTTTAAGGGTTCTCAACAGCGAGAAGTAGTGATTGGCTTCTTCGGGATCAAAAACCGCACACCCTTCCAGTCCATTGGCCTTCAGGCATGCGATCGCATCCCTGGAAATAAAATGACCGCTTCCTATAAGAACCGGTTTTTTAAATGTCTCCGCAATAACAGTTGCCGTATAATTATACATTCCGACAGGGGCGATGATATAGGCATCTGTCTTGTCTTTATCCGGTTCCAGCCTGGACAGCTTTTCCGGACTGATCCTGAAGTCTTCGGAATAATCCATGAATACAGGATCTAGCAGCCTGGTATCCGGACCCAAATTTCTTTTGAGATAGCCGGCAAACTCTTTAAACCCGGCCTCAGCATCAGTCCTTTCCTGCTCCGGTCGCTTGCCGTCGGCCATGGCCCAGTAGGAAGCAAAGTCGTTGGGATCCCGGGCCTTCTCCTTCTTCGGCTTTTTCCCGGCTGAAGGCCGGCAAGGTCCCTCCCAGATATCCGTGTGGATAAGAGGACTAAAGACCGGTTTAACAGTAATCCGCGTATCCATTGGATGTTCAGAAAGCCCCTTTGCAAAATCAATCCTCTGCTTTGTTTGTGCATTTGCATAATTCGGAGCCAGCATCAGGCCGGCTGCGCCTATGCCAACGCTTCCCATAAACTCCCGCCTTGTGAAATGTTTTCCAGCCATGGTTATATTCCCCCTTTTCCTGATAAAGTATAGAATAAAGGTTCAGATGAAAAATTACTATGATTTAGATATAAAACGTTTTTCTGGCAAAACTTAAGATACTTTTTCTCTCGGGTAATACGGATCATGCGGATGTGTAACTGAGAGTATTGGTGAGTGATAAAAACTCATTTAGTGAAGTGTTAGTATAGGAAGACAAGCATCATTGTGTCAAGGCAATAATAAAAAGACAGCTGCGCTGCATCTGATATTGGATATCTTTACTCCAATTATATAAATGGATGAACAGAACAGCCGGATTTCTTGCATGAATTAATTAGTGCCCATCCAAAAACTAAAGTTTTTATTCGGCAGCTGTCAGCACTCAGCTTTCAGCAAAAGGCTTTTAAAATAAAGACTTAGCTGACGGCTGATAGCTGACCGCTGAAAGCTCCATCCAGAAATAGCCTCTTTCTGGATGGGCACTAACTAGTGTCCATCCAGAAACAAGCGTTTTTGCTAGA
>JASFHE010000358.1:0-6913 GCA_050123415.1 Desulfobacteraceae bacterium
TTCTGACAGTTCCTTATTGCTGTTAAGGATATACAGGGCCATCCTTGCAGCGGACTTTTGCCCGACTCCGGGAAGCCTTGAGAGCTGTTTTATTAATCTTTCAAGAGGTGGAGGGTATATATCCATATCAGATTATTACCTTCCCGATTATTACATCAATCCCGGGATATTGGGGAGATTCAAACCTCCGGTAAGTTTTCCCATCTCGTCGTTTACCATTTTTTTTGCACGCGCCATACCATCGTTAACTGCCGCGAGTACAAGGTCCTGGAGCATATCAATATCTTCAGGATCAACCACTTCAGGATCTATTTTTATTGAAATCAGTTCCTGCTGTCCGTTAACAACAACCGTCACCATACCGCCACCTGATGTGGCCTCAATAGTTTTCTTTTCCAGTTCCTCCTGAAGCTTGGCCATCTTGTTCTGAAACTGCTGTGCCTGCTTCATGAGGTTTCCCATGTTCGGAATTCCCTTCATTTTCTTTCTCCTTAAAAATATATTTTATTATCCTGCCGGATTTTCCTTCAATTCACCTTTGAATACATTAATTACTTCCCTGACAGCCTGAGGGATTTCCTGCTTTTTAACCTGCTCAGGTCCTTCTTTGACTACAGCTTCCAGGGGTACTTTTATTGTTACCCTGATATCCCTTTCATAATGGTCTTTACAGAAGCTGTTCAATTTTTCTATGTTTTCAGGGTCATTGAGATAACGGATTGAAAAAGGTGAACTGCCGCGTTCTATCTCAATACTTTTTTCCGTCTGTTCAATCAGTTTACAGTCCTTAAGGACAGCGTACATGCCCTTGTTACTGGACGATACGTAACTCAGGAGACCTTCCCATCCCTTATTCTTTACAGGGATTACCGGTGCGGTTTTTTCACTAACCGGAGGGGCGGACTCCCATCGGGATTCAGGTTCGGATATTACGGTTTCAGTTTTTTTTTTATCTATTGCAACACTTTGAAAATCAGACCCGCTGTTTCCCATGCGTTTTTCAAGGGTTTCAAGCTTTTCAAGCAGGTCCCCCACCGAAAGCAGTTCTCCTAGCCTTGAAAGCTTTATCATTATAGTCTCAAGCACAAGCCTTGAGTGGGATGTAAACCTGAATGATTCTTCCTTTGTAATAAGTATGTTAAGGCATTGCTGAAGTTTTTCAAGCCCTGCCTTTTTTGCCTGGACCTGCAGCTCTTTTTTGCCGTCCTCGGCAATATCCAGAAGGTCTTTATCAGGAGCCGCAAGGCAGATCATCAGATTCCTGAAATGATCCATGAGGGCCCTGTAAAATTCCTTTATGTCATACCCGAAATGGTAAATCCGGTCTACTATCTCGATGCACTCATCCGATTTGCCATCCAGGATTGCATCGGATGCCTTGAATATCAACTCGCTGTCTATAATGCCGAGGATATCGGCGATATTTTCATTGTCGATCTTCGAGCCTGAAAAGGATATTACCTGATCAAGCAAACTTACAGCGTCCCTCATTCCGCCGTCAGCTTCCCTGGCTATAAGGGTAAGTCCCTGCCTTGTGATATCAATGTTTTCCTCTGACGTGATCTTTTCAAGCTGTTTTACTATGGTGCTTTGAGGGATCCTCTTAAAATCAAATCTCTGGCACCTTGAAAGAATGGTTATGGGAACCTTGTGCGGTTCTGTTGTGGCAAAGATAAATTTAACATGGGGCGGCGGTTCTTCGAGGGTTTTTAAAAGAGCATTGAATGCCTGAAGCGTGAGCATATGCACTTCATCTATAATGTATACCCTGTATTTCCCGGACGAGGGCATATGTTTGATATTTTCCCTCAACTCCCTTATTTCATCTATTCCCCTGTTTGAGGCGCCGTCGATTTCCTGCACGTCCATGGCCGATCCCGCAGAGATATCCAGGCATGATTCGCATTTATTGCAGGGATTGCCGTTTTCCTGATGTTTGCAGTTGACTGCCTTGGCAAGGATACGGGCAATTGATGTTTTTCCTACACCGCGCGCGCCGCTGAAAAGGTAGGCATGGTGAAGCCTGTCTGTAGTAATGGCGTTAACAAGCGTCCTGGTTACATGCTCCTGGCCCAGGACATCCTGGAAAATCTGAGGTCGCCATTTTCTTGCAAAAACTTCATATACCATTTGTTGTTACTCTTTATAATAAAAATGGCGGAGAGAGAGGGATTCGAACCCTCGGTACCACTTTTGGCAGTACACACGATTTCCAGTCGTGCTCCTTCGGCCAGCTCGGACATCTCTCCGCATCTAAAAAGGCGGTCAAAAAATTTAATTTATTCTAACTCACTGAGAAATCAAGTTAAATCTATCCAGACAGAAGTAGAATAATGTTTCTGTGTAAAATTTTTAGTACCGGTACACTAATCTCATATTTCGACACAGGCATGGATATAACAGAAATAGTTAAATATTGAAAGAGTAAAAAGACGCTGGAATAAAAAGACCGGATTTAACTCTATCCTCCTGTATTTACTTTATAAATCATTCACAAAATCATTATGTGCTGAAGAATAACTTGATAAATAGCCGGAAACCCAATAAAATTTCTCTTATTCATATCAACCCAGTATCACAGTTCTTTTAGATGAATATCCCGGAGAATATGCTGATGGTAAAAAAGCAATCCTGGAATGAATCGCATCAAAAAGATAATAATGTGAAAACCGGTCTCGAAATACCGGAGCCGGGCCAGGATACCTCGCCATGGCATGAGGAACGTTTCAGGGCATTCTTTAATTCCATAAAAGATGCTGTCTTCGTACATCCTTTTCGTGAGGAAGGATTTGCTACATTTATTGAGGTTAATGATACAGCATGCGAACGGTACGGTTATACACGGGAAGAGCTACTTAAACTTAAAGCAACTGATATCACGGTTCCGGCGGATGTTCAGCAGCACGCGAAAGCAGACTCCCGAAAAAAACTTTTACTAAATCGCCGTGCTGTTTTTGAGACCATACATATAAAAAAATCAGGTGAGACATTTCCGGTTGAAATCAACTCAAATATAATAGAACAGAATGACGAGGTCCTTATTCTTGCGGTAATACGGGATATCACGGAACGAAAACTGGCAGAAGAAGCCCTGCGGGAAAGTGAAGAACGTTACCGAAGCATGTTTCAGGACAGTCACGCTGTGATGCTCATAATTGATCCTGATAACTTTGATATTGTTGATGCCAATCCTGCTGCTGTTTCTTTTTATGGTTACAGTATCGAAGAAATAAGAAAAATGAATATTTCGGATATTAACATGCTCTCCGGCGAGGAAGTCTCCCGGATAGTTAAAAAAATAAAAAAGGACAGGCAAAGTCATCTTTATCTGCGGCACCGTCTGGCAAACGGAGAGATAAAGGACGTGGAAGTTTATTCCGGCCCTGTAAAAATGCAGGGAAAGGTTTTGCTGTTTTCTATTGTTCACGACATTACAGAACATAAACGCGCAGAGGATGAGAAGAGCAAACTTGAAACCCGTCTTCACCATGCCGAAAAGATGGAGGCGATCGGAACACTGGCCGGTGGAGTGGCTCATGAGTTCAACAATATCCTTGGTATAATAATGGGAAATACCGAACTTGCCATGGGTGAAGTCAGTGAATCAAATCCTGCAAGTGATTTTTTAAAGGAGATCAACAGGGCATCTTTACGTGCAAAGGATATAGTAAAAAATATTCTGAATTTTGCCCGTAAATCTTTGACTGAAAGAACCCTGATAAAGATAAGTGATATCACAAAAGAATCCATAGGCCTGATTCGATCCACCACTCCGGCGATGATTGAAATCCGTCACAATATAGAATGCGATGATGAGACAATCCTTGGCGATGCTACGGAAATGAGTCAGGTCCTGATTAACCTGTGCAATAATGCAATTCAGGCTATAGGTAACGAAACAGGTGTACTTGAGGTGAGTCTTAAGCTGATAACTCTTGATCGGAAATCCATAGCCGGATATGAGGATTTGAAACCTGGTAAGTATGTCAGATTGACGGTAAAAGATTCAGGCTGCGGCATCGATCCGCAGATAATGGGGCGTATTTTTGATCCTTACTTTACAACCAGCAGCCTGGCTGAAAGAACAGGGATGGGGCTTTCCATAACTCATGGTATAGTTAAAAAACATGAAGGGGCTATAAGTGTTGAAAGCGACTGGGGAAAAGGAGCAGTCTTTGAGGTCCTTTTTCCGGTAAAATCGGAAAAGAACATGCAGCATGATATGTCTGAGACCACGGAATCCGCCTCTGACGATAGAAGGAGAATCCTGTTTGTGGATGATGAGGTTGCCCTGATAAAGATATGGAAGCAGATGCTTCAAAACTGGGGATATGAAGTTGAAACGAGCGTCGACAGCCTAAAGGCCCTGGAGCTTTTTAAATCGGATCCCTTTCGTTTTGATCTGGTTATTACAGACATAGGAATGCCGCATATGTCAGGAGACAGGCTGGCTGAAGAACTTCTAAAAATAAGGAACAGTATCAACATAATAATATGTACCGGATACAGTGAACGAATAGATGAGGAAAAGGCAGAGGCCTTGGGTGTAAGCCATTTTATAACGAAACCGATCAATGTTGATGAGTTTAAAGGCAGTATTGAAGAAATTTTGGGCTGAAACAGATCTTCTGGCAAATAAAAACGATGGGAGAGAGCCATTGAGACTGTACCTTCTCCCATCCGGTCACGACCTGGCCCTTTAAAAAAAGTATTCTACTTTAAATCCGCACGTATTAAGCCTTCCGTCATATTTGATTCCGTCCTTTTCAAAATCCGTATCGAGTTCCCTCAATGAAAGGGAAACCGACCAGTGTTCGGAGAATTGATATCCAAGACTGGTTTTCACGCTCCATACAAAATCAGAATCACCGGTTCCGGCATCGGCTGCAACCACAACATTCCATTTACCCTCCTTCCCAAAATGTCTGGTAACGCGAAAGCCTGCGAAAAAGTCTAAGGCACCGGTACTCTTTTCAAAAGAGCTGGCTGCAGGCTGCATATATTCTGTTCCAAAACCCTGATGCCTGATACCAAGTAAAAAATCAGTATTCTTGAAAAATCTGTAACTTCCTCCCAGTTCCGTAACAGAATACCGGAACTCCATCCTGTTGTAGGGGGTTGATAGAGTGTCTTCTTTCCACTTCATTCCTGATATCTCAAGATAGAAACCTGTATTTCCCTTCCTTGTTTCCAGGCCAAGCAGGCCGCTTATAATATCGGAATCCAGATCTGTTGCCGGAAAATTGCTGTGCTTTGCGTCGCCGTCCACAAATGCAAGCCATGGTTCGAGGTAAATACCTGACTCCCATTTTTCAGCGCCGGACGCGGAATTAAATGGTATTAACAAGAGAATAAGGACAATAAAATATTTAAGCTTGTTGAGGTTAATATTACTCATAAAAGTATCTCCTTTTCGAATTTTTCCTGAATGGATTTCATTAAACATTTCGATAAAAACCCGGTAATCGGGCATGAATTGATATGCTGCCAACAATATGGCCTTTAAAAAGAAATTTGGATATTATTCCTGCGGATTGTTGGATTTTCCGGTGAGTTGACTAATAGAAGGTTTTAATTGTCGTGTCAGCCGGGATTATCTGTCAAGCCAGGCCTTAAAATCCTTTACCTTTTCCCTGCTGACAATTACATCCTTTGAAAAAGAAGGGACAAGTTCAACCTTGAGCCGGCTGTTGAACCAGCGGTGTATAGACCGGATTGATCCCGCGGACAGGATCATCTGGCGGTTTATCCTGTTGAATTCCCCGGGATCAAGGTCCTTTTCAAGATCGTCAAGGCTGTTGTCAATAACATGTGTTTTACCTGTATGGGTGGTAATGTGGACCAGTTGATCTTCTATATAAAAGTAGGCGATATCAGTACATTGGACATAATGGTATGAGTCTCCGGTTTTTATCAGGAAGCGTTTCTTGTATTCTTTTCTGATTGACCTGAAATCCTTCAGCAGTGCTTCCAGTTCATTGATTGAGGAACTCTTCTGATACTGATTCCGGAGATCGTTGAATTTTTTCAGGCTTTGTTCAAGCTCCTCCGGATCGACAGGTTTGAGGAGGTAGTCGATGCTGTTGAGCTTAAAGGCTTTTAGTGCGTACTCGTCATAAGCTGTTACAAATATTATCGGGCAACCGGGATCTGTTTCTTCAAATATATCAAAACATGTCCCGTCTGCCAGTTGCACGTCTAAAAAGGCAAGTTCGGGCTTCTCATTTTTCCTGAACCATTTGACAGCCTCATCAACGCTTTCCAGGACAGTAATAATTTCTGTCCCCGGATCGATTTTATTCAACTGGTTAATAAGTCTTTTGGCAGCGGGGGCTTCATCTTCCAATATAACGATTTTCATTTGACTGCACCGGTTTCTTCATATGGTATCTCATTATCTCTTTTTAAAAGAGGTATTTTAACAGTAAAAAAAGAATCATCCGAATCTATGATTACCTGTTCATCGGTAAAAAAACTGTACTGGTCCATTAAATTTTTCAGACCCATTTCATGTGATTTTTCATCCGAGCGTTTTGGCGTAAGATTGTTTCTGACAGTAATATAATTATCTTCTTCGAGTGAAAAATCAACTTTAAGAGGGGCGTTCGCTGAAATGACATTGTGTTTTAACGCGTTTTCCAGCAGCAGTTGCAGTCCGAGCGGGGGGATGAAGTAGTTATATTCGGAAGAAGGGATATTAATGCTGATCCGAAAGCCTGTCCCAAACCGGCCCGAAACAAGCCCTGCATAGGATTTAATAAAATCCAGCTCTTCATCAAGTCTTACCAGGCCTCTGTCCTTTGTTTTTAACAGATATCTGTATACTTTTGAGAGTTTCTCCACATAGCCTAAAGCCATATCCCTGTCTTCCTCGATAAGGGTCATGAGGGTGCCGAGTGTGTTAAAAAGGAAA
>JASFHE010000359.1:0-6907 GCA_050123415.1 Desulfobacteraceae bacterium
TGGCATCTCTTTAAAGGCGGAGGAGCAAAGGTTGTTAAGATACTTTCCGATAAAATTAAAAAGAAAGGCGGTTTAATCCTCACTGAGACACCTGCCAGAGAATTACAGTTTAGTGATGAAGGACATGTAACCGGATTAACTGCTGTAAACTCAAAAGGCAATAAAGTAATAATTGATGCAGAGGCTGTAATTCTGGCAACCGGCGGGTTTGCGAGCAACAGGAATATGCTCAGGAGATATGTACCCGATGTAAGCACACCCGGCATGGCAAGGCTGATGTATCGTGGTCCTGAAGCCGACGGCCGTAAAGGAGACGGGATAAACATGGCCCTGGGGGCACGTGCGGCACTTACAGGCATGGACACCCTTGCGGGTAACAGCCCTTACCTGGATAACGAACCGGCGATAAGGCAATTCAGGGGACCGGACTACCTCAAGCAGACACGGTGTGCATTAAGTCAGCCATTTTTGTGGGTCAATAAACAGGGAGACCGTTTCTACAATGAATCATTAGGTTCTGTTTTCAGTGACGTCTATAACGCAATGACCGCAAACGGCGGCTTGATGTGGTCCATTTTTGATGAGAACATGAAAAACAATATGGTTAAAAACGGTCCGCTTACTCCCTTTAATGCCATTGTTGTTCCGGGTGATGAAATGACCGCCCTTGACGAAGGCATTCAAAAGGGTATTAAATCAGGCTTTGCATATAAGGCCGATACGATTGAGAAACTGGCGAAAAAAATTCATATAAAACCCGGGAAATTATGTGCAACAATTGAAAAGGTTAATTGTTATGCCGAACAGAGAAAAGACCCGGATTTCAGCAGAAAACCGGAACACCTTATCAGGTTTGATACAGAAAACGGACCCTACTATGCACTTAAAGGGCTGCGTGCCTTTTTCCTTACACTTGGCGGAGTAAGGATAAACGCAAATATGCAGGCGCTTGATATTGATGAAGATCCGATCACCGGCCTTTATGTAACAGGACAGGATATGGGCGGACTTTACGACAGTACATATGACCTCCTTGCAGAGGGTTCCGCAAGCAGTTTTGCGCTGAGCTCAGGGAGAATAGCTGTAAGAGATATTATAAAGAATAACTATTAAACCTGTCTACCATCTTTTCGGAACTTCAACTTTATAATAGTAGTTTTTATCCTGCAAAATATTAATTGTTTTCTTATATTTTTTAATCGCTCGTATTAATATTTTTTCAAGCCCACTAATAGAATATATATTAAGCTTTTCGGTTCTATCATAAAAAGCTTTTCGGATAAGTTCACCTACTTTTAGATCCCCATGTTCGGCAACGGAATCAGGTCTGATTTCTGTGATCATTACTCCTTTAGTTGTCTGTTTTACCTTAAATCCATAAAGATCAAATACGTCAAATTCTTCACTATTCACTTTAACTGCATCTTCACGTAATTCTTCCAGAACTTCATCACGCAATTCTTTACGTAATTCTTCCCGAACTTCTTCTTTTACTTCTTCATCAACTTTTTTATGCTTTCCAGCTTTTATATATGATACCTGACGATTTGATGTATTCTTCTCTGCATAGAGATCGACACCTGAAAATTTTCCATCAATTAATTGAAATCGTCTGCCCGGCCCGGAATACTCGATAATCTCTTTTGTCATTATGTCAGGTTGACCGTACACAGCCAGGATTTTTTGAAAATCCGCACCTATCTTGATTCCTGATGCAAACTTGCCCTTAAAAGAAGACAGGACATGTATTTTCTCAATCACAATTCCATTGCGCTTAGCCTCAATTGAAAGCCCGAGTGTGTTATAGGGTATAATAATCGTGCCCATATCACTAACCGTCATAGTCTCAGGTGGTCCGAGCAGTTGGATTGCATCTTTTAATGTCATGCCGGGTCTTAGATTTTCATCTATAACTACTTGAGTGTTATTTGCAGATTCCGCGATTCCAAAAGAAATAAGATCTATTACTATAATCATCGAGATAATTGATGTTAAATGATAAATCCTGTTTTTTAAAGTCATCACAATCCCCCTTTCCCTAAACGAAACAGTATCTGCCAACCTTTACATATTGACATTAAAAACCTCTTTGTTTTTCCGGAAAATTGAGATAATAATGTCTTTTTAAAAATAAGTAAAGAGATCAAATTACATACCTTTCTTCCGGATACTGCCCTGGACCCTATGATTTTATTCATCATTTTTCGGCTTGACCGTTTAATGATGAGTAAATTAATGTAGACCGATAATGAGAAAGCCGACAAAAAAATATAACAACGGTCCTCTGAATAAATACAGTATCATTATTTTTATGCTGACAATAATCTGTTCATGTACAGGCACACACAATAAACTTCAGGTTCCATCCAGGTATAATAACTCTTCAGGATTTTCCGCAGATACCTGTGAAAAAATAAAGAAGCTTCAGCAGGAGCTGACAACACTTGGCAACAATATAGAGATAACAGAAGCGAGACAACTTGCGGAAACAAGCATAAGCTACTCACTATATCTCGCTGATGAATACAAACTAGTCTGGCCGCCATTTTTCCATAATATACTGGTACGCATTGGAGTAAAGGATCGCGGTTTATGCTATCAATGGACAGAAGATCTAATGAAACGCCTGGTCTCGCTGAAATTAAAGAGCTTCAGCCTGCACCATGGTGTTGCCTACAGGGGTAATGACTTCAGGGAACATAACACTGTTGTTGTTACAGCCAGAGGTCAGGAATTCACCGAAGGTATAGTGCTGGACCCCTGGAGAAATTCCGGGGATTTGTACTGGGGCGCTGTCAGGGCCGACCGCTATCCATGGAAGGAACGATAGAACTTCAAAAAATAAAAAGTAACGAATGACGAATGAAAAACAAGAACCCTATAGTATCATACCTGAATAATCATTTGTATTTCGTCGTTCGTCACTCGTCATTCGATTGTTCTTTAAAAACCTACACTATCACTTAACTGGGCTGCAGCCCGGGAAGACTCCATACCGGGTTTTTGGGGCGTACCTAAACTCGGTGTCTCTTCCGATTTGATTTTTTGCTCCGAGTTTAGTCTCCTCATTTCCTGTAAAACAGGTATCAGCATCCCCAATACCAGAACAAAAGTTATAAAATCCGTTATGGGAAACGCCCACCAGACACCGTCCAGACCTAAGAATCTCGGAAGGATCAGGACGGCAGGAATTAAGAACAGCACGGATCTGGTGGTGGTTGATAGAAGGGCCTGTAACGCTTTTCCTATGGACTGAAAAACCGTGGCCCCGATATTGATGAGACCAATCAGGTACATGGCAAGGAAAACCAGCCTGGCAGCGTGTGTTCCTAAGTCGATCAGTTCTTTATCATCTATAAAGACCCGAATGATAGCTCCGGGGTTGAAATAGACAACTAAAAAGACCAGAATGCCGATGGTTGTTGCGGCGATACCGCTTATTTTTAGCCCCCTTAAGACTCTATCGAAGCGCCGGGCGCCGTAATTGAAGCCCACAATCGGCTGGAGACCTTGTCCAATTACGATTGCCGGCATGATGGCGACCATCATGATCCTGTTGAGGATTCCCCAGGTCGCCAAGGCCAAGTCGCCACCAAAGGCGATTACCGCACGATTCACAATAATCGCAGAGACGCTCCCACCCAGTATCATTGCACCTGCTGAGAAGCCGATCGCAACTATCTCCCAGGTTACTTTCCAATCCGGTTTCAAGTAGTTTAATTTAAAGCGGAGTGCAGGCTTTCCATGGAAATAATAACTCATGAAGTAGATGACACCGACCACCTGTGAAATCACCGTCGCCCAGGCTGCTCCCTTGACTCCTCCTTCAAGGGGTACAATAAAAACCCAGTCTAAAAGGATATTTAAGCCGGCGCTCAAAACCATACCAATCATGGGCACCTTTGCATTCCCCTCCGCCCTTATCAAAGAACTCAAAACAAAGATGAATGTCATAAAAAACATTCCTATCATAATGATATGGAGGTAATCCGATGCATAGGGCAAGGTATCTTTGGAGGCGCCAAGCAGGTGACACCATAACGGTACATTCGCCAGACCAATGGTGGTCAAAACAACAGATGATACGAAAGTGATGGTAAAAGAATTGCCAAGAGCCAGTTCAGCCCGGGGTATCTGGTTCGCACCCAGCAATCTCGATATCAATGAAGCGCCTCCAATACCGGCTGTCATTCCGATCACCAATGAAAGCATTTGAATGGGAAATACAAGGGTAAGGCCTCCAATTGCCTCCCTGCCGACATATCGTCCGATAAAGACTGTATCCACAAAATTATATAAAGTATGAACCGCCATGGAGATAAAGGCAGGTATTACGAACTTGATTAACAGCCACCCTATGCGGTCGCTGTCCAGTGAATTTTTATCCATTCCTTTCATAAAACAACAAATCCTTCCTGTAATTCAAATACATCACTAACTAATTCAACATATTAACATTTATATCATCTTCGGCAGGATATTTCTGATTTTATCAAGTGAGGTTGATAAATCCTTGAGGTCATTTTCACTCAATGATGACAAAGCCTTTTCCAGCGCCTCTCCTATTCTGTTGTGCAGACTGTCCAGGCTTTGTGTTCCCGTGTCAGTCAGAGAAATTCTGGTCACTCTCCTGTCCTTTGGGTCTGCTTCACGTAAAATCATTTCCTTTTCAACAAGTTTATCAACAAGCTGTGTCATGTGCGCTTTTGCCAGGACCAGTTTTTTTCCTATTTCAAAAACCGGGAGACTGCCTTCTTCAGCAAGCAGCATCAAAATCTCAAAATGGAGAGGTGTCAGGCTGACTTCAATATTCGCCAGGGTAACCTTTGTGAATTTACTTCTGACGATTCTGGATGACAAGGCAGGAATGGAAAACAAATCAGCTACTACTTTATTTACCAGATCCTTTTGCATGACATACTCTCCCGAAAAAACCAAATAATAATTCATATACTGTATAGTATACTTACTATACTACCTTAATAGAAGCAAACCTTTTTATGTTAAAAAAGTGTAAAAAAAAAGCGTTTTACAGAGATTCATCAGGACTCTCACTTGATATCTATAGAGGAAAATACCAGTGTATTTATGTTGGGATGGATATTTCTACAACAGGTAAATACAATCCGAAAAACAGTAGTCGAACTTTTCGAAAAAAAGGCCGATACCATATTGGTACCGGCCTTTTTTAAAACTAACAAGTCGTAACAGTTAATACATTATAGACATGCAGGTGATAATTTTCTGCTGTTCCAGAATATCTTTAACACCTGCATACCACTAAAACTTTCAGATTACTTAAAAGTTTACACCCAGTGTAACTCCATATGTACGTGGAGTTACATATGTTCCTGTAATAATTCCACTTCCTGGTGCAAACCCAACTTGTGTGAGAAAAGAATAATCAGTATATACATTGGTTGTATCACTAAAGGATCTTGTGGCAAGTTCATCACTGTCAAAAATATTATTACACCATAAACGCAGGTTCCAGCTTACACCTTCCGGTACCCATTTTGATGAGTTATAGCTAACAGATGCATCAAACAGCCAGTAAGCGTTATCAGGAGACATTGAATACTGATACGGTGTATTACGATGCAATACCTGATCAACGCTTTCCCCTTTGTAAAACGCATTTCCGGTAAGCATTAATGTATCTGTACCTATGTAAAATGTCCTGGTGTATCCAAAATTGGCATTAAGTGGCCTGATTCCTTCAACATCATAATTTCTCACCTGATAATCCGGTGTTTTTGCAGAATCACTTCCAGGCATTACTGCTTCCATAGCACTGGCAATATCATAATTGTCATATTTATTCTTTGAATATGAAGCAGATGCTGTAAAAGTGTCATTTGGTGATATTAGCCATATAATGTTTGCATTTATGCCATACTGCTCTGTTCCGCCTGGCGCCAGAGGCACATTAATATATTCCGCATAGTCTGTGGCAAAGTTTATGGAACGGCAGGTGCCAGGATCTCTTTCTGTAGGTTCATAGCCTTCGGCACATCGGTAAATAGCATACCAGTTGTTATAGTTTTCATACTCATAATAGTAAGAAGACATGTTTACCTGTAAACGGTTCTCCAGCAACCTGCTCTTGAATCCAAGTTCCCAGGAGTCCATAAATTCAGGATCAATCTTATTACCGTCTCTGTCAATGTTGAAGGTTTTATATCCCCTTGCATACTGAATATACGACATCAAGCTGTCAGTAAATGAGTAGGATATATTTGCCTTATAGGTTCCTTCTCCATGTTTGTGTGAGGTTGATTCAAAATCTGCAGGATCTATCGGAATACCTACACGCTGGTAGTATTGGCCCGGTATTAGCGGTCCAAGTCCATAGTTATGCCCCGTATAATCCTTCTTATCCCATGTATACCTGTATCCGGCAGTCAGGTTCAGTTTGTTAACAGGCATCCATGACACCTGACCGAACAGGGCGCTTTCCTTGGTTGTTGTTTTAGTGTAAACATTTTCAGTTATCTGTACAGTTTCTGATACCACATCATCCATATGCATGGCACCGGCAATCCATTCGAATTCATCTCCTGCAGCTATGGTACTATTAGAAGCAATACGGGCTTCAAGGCTGTTAAAGTGACCGGAGGTCTTCATATCAGTTGCCAATATGGAGTTAGGAGCACCGTCTGTCCGTGAGAACCATACTTCATGCTGAACACCGGGGTTAGTGGCTATTGAACCTACATTTGGCACTACAAGAGATGGTGAGAGCGGAACTATATAATTCTTTTTTTCATTCATGGCGCGATGACCATATACAACCGTAGCTGTTGCCCAGTCGAGATCATAGTCATACTGGGCACTGATTCCCCATGAACTGTTATCATTCCAGTGATCATCTGCTTCGCTCTGTAGAAGCCACCAGCCTACGGCC
>JASFHE010000360.1:0-6896 GCA_050123415.1 Desulfobacteraceae bacterium
TATCTAGAGAAAATGCAATAATATAGCGAGATGAAATTAAATGCCGGGAATAAGATGATTTAAATGGAAAGATTATGTATAAAACCTGGTGAATCAGATGAATTAAATTCTCTCAACATAAACTAACTCAAAACATATTTATCGGATTTGGCAATGCTGCCAAATCCGATAAATAGCGACCTGAAAAAAGGTTTTACGGTAACCCAGGTGGCTGAAAAGCACTGCTGGCCTGAATCTCTGGTGTGGGCTGTTAAACTTTCGGGAAAAGATGACCTTGATAAATACCGGGAATTACAGTGGGGAATAAGGACATGGGACTACTGGAGCTGGACTGACTGCGACAAGAGGTTCGGTGATGATTGGCCCGGAAGAATCCCCGCGCAATTAATAGCACATCTGCTTTTTTTCTTTTCCAGAGAGAACGATCTGATCTTTGATCCAATGGCTGGCGGTGGTGTTACTGCAGATACCTGTCTGGCCTTCAACCGCCGCTGCTGGAGTTTTGATCTGGTGGACAGATCCGATGAAAGACCTGAGATAGAACCCTGGTTCTGGGACACAGGTAATCTGAAGTGGCCTGTTAATGGAAAAACAAAGCCGGACCTCATAATCTTTGATCCGCCCTATTTCAGTAAAAAGGTAAAGGATTATGAAGTTGACAGTATTTCAAACCTTTCAAGAAAGGAGTACCTTGATTTTCTTGAAAGGTTTTTCAGGCTGGCAGCGGAGAACAGTAAAAAACACACAAGACTTGCCATGGTGAATGCGGACTGGCGAGACTTCCAGGGCACTTCTGCCATGGATGAGACACGTAAGTTATCAATCCTTATGCCTGATTACTATATGCTGATGGAAAAGACAGGGTGGGAGGTAAGACATATCATACAGGCCCCCATGTCATCCGAAAGGTTCCAGGCAAACGTGGTTGCTGCGATGCAGAAAAAGAGAATACTGGGTGTTACAAGCAGGAATGTGCTGGTTGCCAGAAAGACAGGCTGAAGACTTATAGGTTTGCTAGCTGCCATCAGTCATGATCTTGTCTGCCTTTAGATATTGCCTAATCAGAAACTTCATCAGACCATCGGATTCTTTTTTGCTGGTGGTTATTTCATCATAGAAAAATATCCTGTTTGGTTCTTTTTCGGTAAAGGGCTTCCACAGAGGCATTTCGTTTCCGTCCGCATCTTTTCCATTCGGGTCGCCTGATCGGATAAAGTTTGACCAGTAATTGCACATCTTACGCGCCAGGTCATAATGCCTTCCAACAAAGGGGCGCCAGCATTTCGCCAGCGTCTCGAAAAAGAACCAGAGGTCGGATGAATGGAAGGAACCGGGATTGTCCCAGCCCGGGATCTCCGGATTGAATACCCAGTAATACATGGGCGTCTTATCACCTGTTTTGGCCTTTGCCCTGCCCATAAGCCTGATCCCTAACTCCATATGGCAGACCGTGGCCCTGTAAAGCATCTCCGAAATACTGCCCGTGGAAGATGCACAGAGCTCAAGAAACTCCTCTGCATTGTCTTCATAGGTTTTTCTGGCAAAGTCCCTGAACTCTTCAACCGTATTTACCAGAGGCCGGTTCGGGAATTCTGTGGCTGTATGCCCGAACATCATGGGAACCATCTGGCATTTATTCGACATGTACAGTTTATTGAGGTTTCCGACACAGAATTTTCCATCAATTACAGTACCCCACATGGCCTTGTATTCTATCATCTTGTCTCTGAGAAATACCGCGTCCAGCCTGCGGGCCTCTTCAAGAGAGGAGACGTCCAAGAATCTGAAAAATTCAACACCTTCCTGTTCTGCCTGAGATAGGTTCTTGTCCGGGATGACAAAATTCTCAGGATAGGCAGAAAATATAAGGCCGCTGTCACAAATTGCCTTCTGAAACAGGCCGGCGTTTTGAGGGGAAGTCACCTGGGCCATTACACTCACGCCCCCGGCCGACTGTCCTCCGATGGTGATGTTGTCAGGATCGCCGCCAAAGGCCGCGATATTTCGATGTACCCAGCGCGTTCCGGCCTGCTGGTCAAGGTGTCCGAAGTTAGCAGGTGCTTCAGGATTTTCATCTGTGATTTCCGGATGGCAGAGGAAGCCGAAGACATTCAGTCTGTAGTTAACGGTGACAACAATGATACCGCGCCTTGCAATACGCTCACCGTCGAATTCCATCTCCGCAGTGTTTCCTTCATGCAGTGCCCCGCCAAAATACCATACAAACACCGGCAGCTTTTCATCTGCGCTTTTCGCCGGTGTCCAGACATTGAGATGCAGAGAATCCTCATCCATTTCAATTGATGTATCCACATTCCATTCTCTGGAATAGATAATCTCCGGGTCCTCACCGGGGATATGCTGCATGGAGATCGGGGCAAATTTATATGCCAACAGAACCCCGTCCCAGTTCTCTGCCGGTTGGGGCACTCTCCAGCGGTTTTCACCCACCGGAGGGGCAGCAAAGGGGATGCCTTTAAAGGATGTGATTCGAGGATCAGCGGCAGGTAAGCCCTTGATAATACCATTTTCAACGGCAACTCTTCGTAACATAATGTTTTTCCTTATAATTCAACGCGGCCCGGTGGCCGGGCATTCTGCTTGAGTTCTGTATCAAATTCCCTGGCCAGTTGAGACAGGCGATTCACCACATCAGGATATTGGACAGCAACATTCGTCTGTTCCTGAATGTCCTCTTCCAGATTATATAACGCCAGCTCAAGTCTTTTATATCCTACTTTCCCTGCTATCCCGTCATGACCCTTTTCAGCGGGACTTATCAATAAATGCGGGAGATGCAGTTTCCATTTACCGCTGCGTACAGCCTGCAGCTCATTTCCGAGATAGTAGTAAAAGGCCTCATGGGGACTTTTTGCGTCAGGTGAATTATTTAAAAGAGACCAGATATTCTTACCGTCTATTTTTAGAGGTGGCAGCGGGGCCCCGGTAAGGTGCGCGATCGTGGGAAGTAAATCCATAGTCGTTGCCAGCTCATTGCATGTTTTTCCGGCCTGTATTTTCCCGGGCCACCGCATAATACATGGGACACGCTGTCCCCCTTCAAAAGTCGTTCTCTTGCCTTCGCGCAAAGGAGAAGCAGAACCCCCGTGATTGCCGTACAGCAGCCAGGGCCCGTTATCGGATATAAAAACGACAAGAGTGTTCTCCTCCAGTTTCAACTGCTTCAGTTTTTTCATTATTTCACCGGCAGACCAGTCAAGTTCCATAATCACATCACCATACAATCCCTTTTCGGACCTGCCCTTAAATTTGTCAGACACGTACAGGGGTATGTGAGGCATTGTGTATGGTATATATAGAAAGAACGGCTTTTCCCGGTTTTTATCAATAAAATTTAACGCACGTTCGGTTAACCTGGCAGTCAGTTGAGACTGGTCAGGATTTTTCTCCGTAATGCCCTCCCCCTCCATGAGGGGCAGATCCGGCCAGGCAGGATCGTTCTCTGGCCGCATGTCATTGCTGTACGGTATCCCGAAAAACTCATCAAAACCATGCCTTGTGGGGAGAAAGGGGGGCAGGTGCCCAAGGTGCCATTTGCCGAAGCATCCGGTTCTATACCCAAGCGGTTTAAGCATGTCCGCTATAGTGGTTTCTTCACTGCTGAAACCGATATTTGTAAGACCGCGGGTCCATGCCGGCCCCGGCGGACCTACCACATTGGGCAATCCGACCCGCTGTGGATAACAGCCTGTAAGCAAAGCCGCCCGTGAAGGCGTACATACTGGTGATGCCACGTAAAAGTCTGTAAAACGCATCCCTTCCTGAGCGAGTTTGTCTATATTGGGTGTCGAAAAACCCTGTGCACCATAGCAGCCAAGATCCGCATAACCCTGGTCGTCCGTGAAGATTATTACAATATTTGGCAGACGTTCAGATTCTGATTGTTTGCAGCCAATAACAGACCATAAAGCCATTGCAGAGGCACCTGCACCGGCCAGCTTAATAAACTCCCTGCGATTGAATTCACCCCTGTTCTTTTTAATATGGTCATTCATCTTGTATCCTTTACTTTATCAGATTTCCGGCCTCATCTATTGGTTCCCCGTCTACATTCAGTCTCTGGGGATTACCGGGTTTGAATTTACTATATTGGCCGCATAAAGTGATGTCCTGAAAAACGATTGGTTTTTCCTTATCGTAAATTTCAACAAATGTAAGAGGGCAATGAAGCATTCCCGCCTTCACAAAGATAATGGTAGACTCATCTATAATAATCTTTTCCAGGCTTTCCATTTCATAACCCAGATAGAGCTCAACTTTACCGCCCAATTCACTCCTGTTTGCAGGATTTGACCCGCAAAAAGACAAAAACTGATCATAATCATGGTAGAAAGTTTCACCTTCCATGGTAAAGGGATGGGTAATGAGCCACGAAGCAATGTTGAAATTACTCTCTTTATTCTGATTTATGTACAGTATTGACGGGTTGTTGGGAGCAGTGCCAAAAAGATTATCCGGGGGTGTTACAACAGCACTTTTAAATATATACCTATCAAAATCAAAATTCTTTGACATAAAAACCTCTTATATAAGAAAAGATCACCTCACGCTTTCATAGAAGGTGAGTGAGACGCCGCCTTCACCCATCCCCGGAGGAGAGCTAAGATACAGGCCCTTGTTCAAATATGCGTATTTGCTGTCCACCCGCACCTCAAACGTCGGTGCCAGCCTTCCAAACCCTCCGGCGTTTCGTACAATTATTACTTCTCCATCGTTTGTCTGCCACAAATAACGCGCATCGATTGTCGCCGGATTCGTCAGGTTCTGGTAGTCCGCACCCGCGGCAAGGACCTTCCCTTCTATCTTCCCGCTAACCGTTCCCCCTGTGATGGGAATGATGTTCCGGTTGGTCCTGCCTGTTGCTCCCACCATCTGGCTCCGGCCCAGGGTAACATTCTCTTCTATCAACAGGTCACCCTGTTTCTCATCCATCGATGCCTTGCGGTAATCCCAGGATTGATCCTGAAATCCCGACGGTTTTGTTACCCGGACCGAGTTGCCAGCATCCGGCTTCACAGCCACTCCCGAAATATCAAATACACTTATCTTGATAGTCCCGGCCTTGAGGTCTATTTCACGTCTCCCCGTATACTTCCCCGTGTTGAGCCAGTTGTAGTTACCGGCGCTCGGTGCCTCAAAGTCCGGGACTATTCTTACGTCACTGCTATCAGCGGCCGTGCCGGCTATCCTCAGGTAAATGTACTTCCCATCTTCGGTCTGCAATACAAATATCTCTTCAACCTCCATCATTCCGTTTGAAAAATTCAGCTGAAAGTCCAGGCCTCCGAACATCACTGAACCTTTTATCTTCTCTCCGGTTATGGTTCCTTCCTTAACCACATAAACCTCCCTCTGGCCATACTGAGTCCTGCCCCGCTTATAGGTCTGGTCCAGTTTCATATCAGCAATCAACACCGGCTTTCCCTGTTCAGGCACAGGTATGCCCTCCCCCATTCCGCATTGCCACGACTTGTGTGGAATCAGTATCTTCTCCATTCCAGTATACTCTCCTTCGCCTTGCTTTATCTGGCATGCCTGACATAGCATAAAAATTCCGATGACTACAAGAATTGCAAGATTCAACGATTTCCAACTTTTATGTTTCATATCATTTCCTCGGATTTGTTTTTAATGTTGTTGCGTTGATAAAACTTCTCTTTTGCTGTTTACTTTTCACCTGCCTGAGCTTTCACACCACTCTGTGGATAATTAATAACAGTTTTCCAGGCCAGTTCCTGCAGGGCACGATTGAACTTTTCTTCGCGATATTCCGGCTTGGCTGAATTTTTAAGTATATCGGGAACCGGCAGGCCAACCGGGCTGATACCGTACATGACTGCAAAGTGCAGATAAGCGTTGAGAGTAATTACCGGAGCAGTTGGATGTCCGATAAAATCTCTGAATACATCTCCCTGATCGGTCATGCCGGGCATCTCTTTATTATAAATCATTACCCTTAAAGCATTGTGGGCCTGGGCAGTCGGAATAAGGTAGACAACGGTTCTTCCCGCTTCACGGTTAAGCTTCATAGCCAGCTCTTCGGCTGACTTGTTGTTCTTGACGTTGATTTTAGAAATTTCTTCGGGTGTTTTGTTATAGTCCCGGTTCCCGCCGAACATGCCGCCGCCAAAGCCGCCGGAACCACCCGGAACGGCTTTCTTCTTTGCAGGTGCTCCGCCTGGAGGTTTACCCGGCGGGCCTCCGCCTCTGGGTCCGCTGAACATGCCGCCCATCGTTTTTTCCATGTCATTGTTATCAACCAGACCCATTCCCGGCCAGGAGATCTGGATGTAGAACTTTGCATTCGGGTTATGCTCAAGACCCAGTTTAACGAAGTTGTCGATGCCCGGGTCAGGCATGCCGATAGGAGACATGACAAAGGCGTCTGCATTACCTTCCTTAAGGATCTTTTTGGCCTGGTTCTGATTGTCCGGCAGATCCCAGTGCTGTGATGTGCGTGACACTCCAAGGCGCTGAATGCCCAGAACTTTATGGCCTTTGATGCCGTAGGCTTCTGCAATCTCGGTCAGAACCGGGGGCATATCCCACATAAGGCTGTGGGAGGCGTAGAAGGTGCTCTTTCCCTCAGGAATCCTTTCTGTTTGCGCCAGACAGACTCCTGAAACTAAAATTACAGTTAATATGGTAAGTAATAATGTTTTTTTCAAGCTTGAACCTCCTGAATTTTTAGAAGCGAAACTGTAGGGGCGGGCCTTACGTCCAATGTTGTTGACTTAAGCCTTATAGTTCGTCATTCCCGCGCAGGCGGGAATCCACTTTAAGTATTTAAAAACAAAAGCAAAATAGATTCCCGCCTTCGCAGACATTTTAAAGGGGTAATTAATTTTACATTATCGCCCACCCATCCCGTACAG
>JASFHE010000361.1:0-6884 GCA_050123415.1 Desulfobacteraceae bacterium
AATCACTAAAGTGAAAAATAACTTGCATTTTCTGGGATAATTTACCATTATAGTGATTATTATGTGCTGACACATTGATTTTAACTTTATGTGTTGATCACTATAGTGAATGATTTTATTGGAAATAACTAATATTTAACCATTAAAGTGATATATGGATTGTCATATTCAAATATTTTTAAATGGGCGTTGGCAAACAGCCGCTGTTTTTGAGCCGGATATGAAAACGCTTGATCGGGGCGTCGAAGGAGGTTGCCGGATAGATTATGATTATGAGTATGCACTGGCCAACCTTGACAAACGGGATGCGGAAATTGCCCCCGGGTTCCCTGTGGGCTTTGAGCTTTTCCGGTTTGAGCGGTGGCCGCCATTTTTACTGGATCTTATGCCGGGTGGCGCAGGCCGGAGGGCCTGGCTCAAACGATTGCAGGTTGAAAGAGACAGCGCTCAATTTGACTGGCATCTGCTGCTGCATGGCGCGGGCGCTCCACCTGGAAATCTGCGCGTTGCCGAGGCTGTTCTTCCACCACCGCCGGACTGTTTTAAAATTGGATTCCCGCGACGCGATATAATTGAACAACGGGAAAATTTTCTTGATTATGCCGAGGAACGAGGCGCCCATGTTGCCGGCGCATCAAGCGTACAGGGTGAAGCGCCTAAATATCTTCTGGTGCAGGATTACAATGGGATGTTTCATGCCGAAGGCTCGCTTCCGGATAATATGTGCGCAAAGTTCTGGCTGGTCAAATTTCCCCGGGGACGTCGCAGTGATCTGTTGAACCAACAGGTGCTTCGTAATGAGGCCCCTTATCTTGAGGTTGCCAGGGCCTTTGGCCTGCGTGTCGGAGAGTCCCTGCAATATGAAGATGACGTGCTGTTTGTGCCGCGATTTGACCGTAAAATTGTAGATGGGCAGTTGATACGCACGGGGATGCACAGCCTGTATGCCCTGGCAGGTATCACAGGGTACGGCAGGCATGTTCTGCATGATACCTACTGCAGGGTACTCGCAGAGACCGCCACCGATCCTTCACAGGAGATTCGGGAATATATCCGCCGTGATATTCTCAACCTGGCATTGCTCAATACGGACAATCACGGGCGCAATACAGCCGTTCTTAGAACAGATGGAAAAATAGAACTTTCCCCTTTATTTGATTTTGCCCCCATGTTTCTCGATCCCGAAGGCATTGGCCGGGCCAGTCGATGGGAGGATGAAAGGCCGGGGGCTCAACCCCAATGGGAGAAAATATGTAAAAAGCTTGCGTACGTTTTAAACCCGGAAGAAACCAGAACATGGCTTATAAGGCAGGCGGATGTGGTGAAAAGACTGCCTGAAACCATGAGGGAGTGCCATGTTGATGATGTTATTATTCGGAGACTTTTGGGGCGAATTAAAGATGTTTCAAGGGGCCTTGCTGGAATCGGGCCTTTATAAATTACCGGAGTAAACTTCAATGAAACGATACAGTGAACCTGAAATAAAGAAGATGAAAGATGAACTATATTCGGACCTTGCAATAGGGGACATTGATATCCGGGAGGCCACCCGGAGGATGCGTAAAATCATCGGATTGACCCAGGCGGATTATGCAAAAAAAGTGGCAGGAATATCTCCGAGAATTTTATCCGAGTTTGAAAGAGGTACGGGGAATCCTACCATTGACACGCTGGAAAGAATCGGAAAACCTTTCGGGCTGAAGGTTTCTTTCCTGCCACCCCAGGCATGGCGGATCAAGAATGAAAGCCGGTGAACAAACAGTGAAAAAGAAAGGATGAGATGTGAACGAGACCTTTTATGATATCAGGCCAATTGGAGTTATCGAATCTGAACTGATCAGCCGTCATTCGGCTCCCCGCCAGGGACATAAAGGCGCGCCTGACGCCTGGATTGAAATAAATACATCGGTTTTAGAAGGGGTGGAAGGCATTACTGTCGGATCTGAAATTATCCTGATAACATGGTTTCACAAATCTCATCGTGAAATATTGAAGGTACACCCGCGCGGAGATAAAGATAAACCCATGACCGGCGTTTTTTCCACACGATCTCCTGACAGGCCGAATCCCATTGGTCTGCACCGGGTTTCGGTTTTGGAGATTACTGAAAACCGGATAAAAGTAGGGCCAATAGAAGCCATTGACGGAACGCCGGTAGTAGATATTAAACCGGTTTTGCGATATGCAGTTGACTCATAAGACAGCTAGTGTCCATCCAGAAAGAGGCAATTTCTGGATAGGATAGAGCTTTCAGCGGTCAGCTATCAGCCGTCAGCCAAGTCTTTACTTTAAAGCCTTTTACTGAAAGCTGAGTGCTGACAGCTTCCGAACAAAAACTATAGTTTTTGGATGGGCACCAGCTAGTATTTACCCGTAATTCTTTTGGGGTATTGTTGCAAAATGGAACACGGGTTTTGTTATTTTTAGTATGTTTAAGGGGCAATGCTCAACTCCTGCCGGGATAAATGCCAGGAAACTTTCCCTCATCAGGTTTCGTTCACCGTCGATATAAAATTCTATCTCTGCTCCAAGGTCATTCAAATCATTCGGGTCCGTTCCAAAAAAACCTATTACCTCATCAGTATCATGCGAGTGGGGATCAGGGCTGCTGTCATCCTTTTGATCTGTGGGCCAGAACCATACGACTTCAACATAAAAAGCCCCCGGGATAACATCCTTGTCCAGGTAAAACATTCGGGTGCTTCTTTCTTCTGAAAGGTTTCCAGCCCAGTCAGGTATCTCAAGGTCTTTTCTGGGTTTTGTTATTATGTATTTCCCGTGCTCTGATTTTGCCATTTTATTTCTCCTTCACTCGTCATTAATCGTTTATGATGAACAGCCCCTATGCATTTGCTATAGTTTAATTAAACAGACAGTTTAGTCAATACGTCAAGTATTTCAATTATTCTTTTTAAACTGTTTCTGTAATTTAGCAATGTCCTTCCATTTTTTCTTTTCAGCCAGTTCTGCCTTTTTTTCCACTCTACTCTCAAGATATCTGGCTTCTCTTTTCATCTGCATATAGTTTTTATACCTTCCCGAATCCAGATCTCCGTTATCCAGTGCTTCTTTTACAGCACAGCCTGGTTCGGATTCATGACTGCAATCCTTAAAACGGCATTTTTGGGCGAAGACTCCAATGTCTTCGAAAGCACTACCTGTTTCCTTTTCGCTTTTCCATGGCTGGAACTCCCGCATGCCGGGTGTGTCTATCAGTATCCCGCCATCCGGTAAAATTATCAGTTCCCGTGTTGTGGTCGTGTGCCTTCCCTTTTGGTCGGTTTCACGCACAGCATTTACCTTTTGCCTGTCCGTACCTGTAAGGCTGTTTATTATGGTTGATTTACCCACTCCCGAGGAACCTAAAAATACAATTGTTTCACCCGGACGGATGAATTTCCTGAGATCATCGATCCCTGCCCCCATAAGACCGCTGACAGGTATGACAGGTACGCCAAAGGCAATTGACTCGGTCTGATTAATATAGTCTCCAATATCACTGACAATATCGGATTTATTCAATACTATCACCGGGTTCATATTGCTGTCGTAGACACTGGTCATGTAACGCTCGATACGTCTCAGGCTGAAATCACTGTCCATGCTGGTTACAATAAAAACTGTATTTATATTCGCTGCGATTACCTGTTCCTCGGTCTTTCCCTGTGAATCGGGCATGCCTCCTGAAAGCACGGCCTTTCGTGAAAACGTGGTTTCCCTTTCAAGAACAGAGTGTATTATTCCCTTTTTCTCGCCTGGAAATATTTTCGCGAGGACCCAGTCGCCCACAGCCGGGAAGTCGCTGTATCCCCTGGCTGTATATCGCATCCTGCCTGAAATCTCTGCCAGATATTCTCCGCTGGCATTAATCATCATGTATAATCCCTTATGCTCCTGTGTAATTCTTGCGGGTTCAAGATTATCCTTATTATCAAAGTTATTTAACTGTATATTAAAATGGCTGTCCCAGCCTAAATCTTCCAGATTCATTTTATACTCCTGTATTAAACCCGGATTTTGCAGTAGCCATCTACTGCGGTCTGCAAAACCTTGCTGCAAAGCTCGTTTCACGATTTTGATCCTCAACAGATTTATGAATATGCTTCCGGGTCAAAATCGTTCCAACTTCGCGTTTCGCGAAGGTTTTTCAAACCTCGCTACGATTTCTACTGCAAAATCCGGGTTAAACTGTTTCATATATCTCAGAATGAAACAGATTATTTTATATAGTAAAAGTTGAGGAGTTTTCCATAGAGGAAACCCCCGGCTGTTTGCGCCCGGGGCCGGAATAAAAAAAGGCTGCCTAAAAGAGCAGCCTTTATATTGATCTGTATCAGAGATATGATCTCAGCCTGCCGTCCTTTCGGGGCGCAATTCAACAATCGATTTTTTTATTGCCACATTCATTAATACGCCTCCTTTCAACAGGTTAAATTTATCATTAGAAGTGTCAGGATATTCTGCCTTAACGGAAAAAATGTCAAGATAAAAAATTTAAATTTTAGGCTACCATTTTTTCACAGACAAGATCTCCGACCTCGCTGGTGCTGTACCCCATCCTGCCGGCATCCATCCTCTTCAGTTTATTGGCTGTAACGAATTTTACGGACTCTTCTATATTATCGGCTGCGTCCTGTTCTCCAAGAGTCTCAAGCATCATAGCTGCGGCACATATTGCTGCCAGGGGGTTTATGATTCCCTTACCGGTATATTTGGGTGCGGAGCCTCCAATGGGTTCAAACATGCTTACCCCTTCGGGGTTGAGGTTTCCGCCGGCGGCAAGGCCCATACCGCCCTGGGTAATTGCCCCAAGGTCCGTGATGATGTCGCCGAACATGTTGCCTGTTACCAGTACGTCAAACCACTCGGGGCTCTTGACCATCCACATGCAGGTTGCATCTACATGATAATAATCCCTTTTGATGTCAGGGTATTCCTTTTCTCCCATTTCATGGAATGCCCTTTCCCACAGGTCGTATACATAGGTCAGGACATTTGTTTTCCCGACAAGCGCCAGTGTGTTTTCATCGCCTTTTCCCCGGGCCTTTTTCCCGTATTTGCGGGTATATTCAAACGCATACTTGAGGCATCTGTCAACCTGATGCCTGTTATATACCGCTGTCTGGACAGCTACTTCGTGGGGTGTGCCTTTCATAGTGAAACCGCCTGCGCCTGTATACTGGTCTCCGGTATTCTCCCTTATTACACAATAATCAATCTCAGCAGGGCCTTTATCCTTTAATGGAGTGTCGACACCGGGGTAAAGCCTCACAGGTCTCAGGTTTATATACTGATCCAGTTCAAAACGCGCTTTGAGTAGTATACCCTTTTCCAGAATACCGGGCGGGACATCCGGATGTCCGATTGCGCCGAGGAGAATTGAATCAAACTTTCTCAAGTTTTCAATGTCACTATCAGAAAGTGTTTCTCCTGTTTTCATATAACGTTCGCCACCAAAATCGAATGTGGTTGTTTCGTATTTGAATCCGAATTTTTGAGATGCTGTATTTAAGGCTTTAAGGGCTTCGGCTACAACCTCAGGGCCTGTGCCGTCACCCGGGATAACTGCTATTTTATACATATAGATTTTCCTTTCACATTTTCTTATTATATTAAGGGTTTGAATAATATGGGATTGATTCCTGCGTGTCAATTATTAATAGCGATAACAGGCGGCAGAGATTTTATCGACATTGAATGCTATGCAAAAATAATGGTATTAATAGTTGTTTGTCGTATGTTGTTTGTGGCTTGTTGTGTATGCCACAAAAAGCCCAATCAGGAGGATAACACATAATGTCCGATTTTATACAGGTTTTTATAACGATCAATGACAGGTCAAAGGCAAAAGAGATTGCTAAGACACTGCTTGATAAAAAACTGGCTGCCTGTGTGCAGATCAGCGGACCTGCGACAAGCCTCTACAGGTGGGAAGGCAGAATCGTTGAAGATGAAGAATGGCTTCTTATTGTTAAGTCAGGCAGGGAACATTATGGTGAACTGGAAGAGCAGGTCAGGAAGGTTCACGTATATGAAGTACCGGAGATACTCGCGGTATCAGTAGAAAATGGGAATGAAGACTATTTGAACTGGTTAAGAAAAGAACTTAAATAGAAACTTCTTCTATGCACATTTTATTGTGCATCAGTGCATATAAAAATGTGCAAAAATGCCTGCTTTTTTAAACAAGGTTTTCCTTCCTTATTCGTTATCATTTACAAATGATGATCGAATCTCTTGTACTTACAGTAGGTTACGTGATGTTCCGTATGGGGAAATTGAAAAATCGCCTGTGGCATAGATATTGTATCTATTAAGAGATGTTTATTGTCTCAGGTGGAGGTTTTTTAAAGATGTCAGAATTAACTATGGATATGAACAAAATGAACATCCTTCTGGTAGAGGATGATCCGGCTGTAAGAAAAGTAACTACTCGATTATTGGAATATCTTAAACACTCTGTTGTAGCGGTTGAAGGCGGCAGGGATGCAATCAGTACAGTACGGAATCAAAATAATTATTTTGATCTTGTAATGACAGATTATGCTATGCCTGAAATGGATGGAATTGAACTTACAATGAATCTAAAAAGACTGTTGCCAAATATGCCCGTGATCCTTTGTACCGGAGCAGACAACAGAACCGATGATCAGTTAATGCTCGAATCCGGTGTAACAGAGATTTTACCCAAACCATTCACAAAAAGCGAACTGGGCCATTCTATAAGAAGAGCGGTAGAAAGATAATTCTTCGTTTTATCTCTACTCAAAGGCAAATCAAGGGTTTTCATTCTTCTTTCCTGCTTTGATAATCCATTGCTGAATACTAGTATTTCGATTCAATAAAAGAGTAACGAATCAATTTGCGAAATCAAATTTTTTCCA
>JASFHE010000362.1:0-6884 GCA_050123415.1 Desulfobacteraceae bacterium
TTCGATTTCGCGCGGGATGGGGTAACTCCGGTCGCCCTACGGGCTCCCTCCGTTACCCCATCCCAACACATATACCATGTAGTGTAATTATAACCAACTTTTGAGACTTAAATTCAGAAACGGCGGGTTTTTTATAGCTTTATCATCCAACAAAATAGCCCATCAAATCTCATCGCATTCTTCATTAATTACAATTCCAATATTATTTCAATCATCACCTGACTTTATAATCAAGATTGCTGTCAATTTCTATTTTCATTGGAGTGGAACAGTGAGTATACACAGTATCGATCTGTACATTAAGGTATGTATTATATAATTTCCCCTGCACGAAGGGTGTCTCAAAAGCGTCTGCCGCTCAGGCGGCATATAATTTTTCGCCCGTGTCAAAGGTAATCCGGTGGGGTGTTTTAGCGGCAGTGACGTGGTATACCCATATAACTCATTTCATTTCACTGAGTGCCGACTCATTTTTTACCATGATCGTGGGTGAAACGGTGTCAGTCCTTTGAACAAAGGGCCGACACCGCTTTTGCCTGTTATGAAGGCTGATTGTAGTTTACTTACACGCCGGCTCATCCGGCCAGCCCATGGTCTTGTACTCTTTACCATACTCAAAATATGCCTGTATCCATACCACAAGGCCATTGTTTATCTTAAACATATGAAAATCAGGCCAAATACCATTAAAAAGAACATAGGCAACAACAACTCCGGTCTCCTCATCCACCAGGAATCTTCGGGGGCCGTGTGTCTCGGTCATGTCCGCAAAACCCTCCGGGGAGCAGTCATGCCTGGGCATTATAACATCCTGATTCATCCCTCCTTTTGTTGTTATAGCACCGTTTTCCCATCGGTCGCAGTACCCTGAATATGCCAGGTCAGAAACTACCCGCTTTTTATCCTTGACGAATAATTCAAAATAATCATCTGCCGCAGCCATCATTGCAAGGCGTGAACTCCGTTGCTCCGGAGGAAGTATGTCCCAGTCCTGATCCTTGGTGGCCAGGATTTCAGGAACACCTAAAACCTGTTCTCCACGAACAACAATGGCTTCGATCTCGGATATCTTCTCTTCTTCAACTTTAAGCCTGACACCGTAAAGTGTGGGCTTTTCCTGATCCTTTTCCTGAATTACTGTTTGTGTGTGAGTTCCACACTTTTTAGTATCAACCATTCCGCGTTTAAAGGTTATCTTTTCAATTGTTTCCCAGACACCCTTTCCCGCAGGTACTTCTATGCCGTTTTCCGTGTATCTAACATTTGATGCAAGCGACACGCCGGATGGATTATGGGATTCAAGAGCCGTTAAGAAATTGTCTGTGATGCCTTTAAGGCTATCGCGCGTGCATTCGCCTGAGCCGGCTGTTTTCGCAGTTGTTTCAGTTGTTGTGGTTGTTGCGTTTGTATCACAACCGTATGTTGAAAGCAATATTACTCCACCTACCAGTATACTTCGTAACACTCTGTTCATAATGAAATCCTCTCCCGATTGATTTGAAGATGATAAAGGAGGCTACGCAAGTTATCTTTACGTAGCCTTATCTGTACATCTTTTTAAATTACTTTACTTTTTTGAGAATTGTTGGAGGCGCTTCGCCGCCCATTCCTCCTCCACCGCCCATACTGCTCATATCCGCCTTAATTTCGATTGTGTCGCCTTTTATTTCACCATTAAACTTCATGGCTTGCCCCATCATGTCAAGAGTATAGGAAAATTTGTTACCATCAATTTTTCCGTCTTTAATAGCCATATCATTCCCATCCATGCCTTTTGTAGTACCTGTCAGAGTATTTCCATCGGCTTTGAATGTATAACTAATATCCATTGACTGTCCGCCAAAATCAACTTTACCTTCCCATTTTCCGTCAATGTCAGCAGCATAAGAAAAAACCGCTACAAGCATTAATAAAACTGTAAAAATAAAAGCTCTCATTTGAGTACCCCCTTAAATGATTGATAGGTTGAATATAAAAAAGACCAGACTTTCGCAACGAAGGCGCAAAGTATACGAGGGAACAGGCCAGCGTGTCAATAAAATTTTCGTACATGTCAGGGGCACTAAACTGCCGGAAAAATCCGGTATTTTTTCATAAAACTACATGTTTCAATATATCATATTTGGGGAAAGATTTCCCCACAATGTCCAACAATTTGCACTTAATTAAAAAAATATAACATATCAATTAGTTACAATGTATTATGATATCTTTTGAGAAAGTATTGCCCCACCGGAGTTTTGTCAATAGAAACACAACTAGCACACAAATTAAAGCATATCCTCTGTTATTCCAATAAGTTATATACTATCGACCTGTTTTGGCACGATTAATGGAATAGAGAATAATTATAGAGGTCTATTTTTAGCTGTATTTAACTACGAGAGGTGGCCTTCCTTAATGCACCTCTCGATTATCCGGAAACTGAGAAAGGATAGCGCTTCAAAAACATTATGGAAACTTTAAACACTCAAACAAATAATAAAATGAACAGACAGGCAGGGCGTGAGAAACTAACTGTCCTTATTGTTGATGAAAAACAGATAAATACCGTTCTTGAAAAGGATATCATGAGTTTTGGCAACAGGGTTATTGTAGCTGAATGTTACAGATACGCCATACAGGCCGCAACAAATACCAGAAATGATTTAATTACAATAAATATGAACCTTCCGGGCAGAGATGGTATTCAAATGATATCAAGAATTAAAGAAGTGGTTGGGGCATCCAATGTTGTTTCAACCGATACAGATGACATTGAAACGGATCATAAGGAAAAGCAGATTTTATATTATATTAAAAAGACCCTGGAAGTTAATGATATACAATCCATACTGGAACATATTTCACGAAAAAAAATATTCAGTGCTCCTATGCCTAATTAAAATAATTTAATTAACGGCTTTTAATTTATCCAATCCTTCGACTAAACGTTTTGCCCAGGGAATAATAACACGTCTTGCCCGTTCGGCATTGGTTATTCGATTTGCCCATTCAAAATAACCATCATCCGGATCCTCACGGGTATCTACCCAGCGGGCAAGGATTTCTCCGCTTACGGCATCATGAACCTCTAAAAACAATGTAGCCCGGCCTGCCTGCCTTATATAGGTCCTGGAAATTACAGGAGCGTTCTGAACCTCAGGAGCATATACATCCAGATTTATAATACCGGGTTTAAAAAGCAGCGTATTTGAATCGGACTGATCTACCTTTGTTAAACCACCCTCTTTTTGCAGCACTTTATCCAATTCTTCCAAGACAATTTTTCCCATGGTCTTTTTTATTCTGGCCATGTCCTTGTCAGTTACATGCATTGATAAGCTCTTCTGGTCACGATTGTAGTCTCGTTTCCAGTTCTTCCGAAAACTCACATCAACAGGAGTAATTTGATATTTTGTATACTCGGACCAATCGACGCCATTTTTAATTTGTGATTCAGTAAATCTGGTGGATTTCATAACTGTGAGGCCATCTGCTGTTACATCATCCCTTATAAAATCTCCACTACCTGATGCACACGTGACGCTACCGCCGATTAGAAAAATGAGCAATATCAAATACCTAATGTGTTTAGCCTGAAAGGCTTGATTGTTTCTCAGATTTTTCATGGCTCTCTCCAATGTATAAAATTGAAAGTTTTAAAATATTATTTTCTAAAAATGCCTAATCCAAACATGGAATCAATCAAAAAAACATATACCCATAGGAATTACATCTATAAAAAAAGCTTAAGTCTCCCGTTGATGCTTGTCAACTCTTTATATTAATGGAGGATTAAATGTGTATTCTACAGAATCCGATAAATCCTTTATACTGGGGCCTCCGTAATATAAAAGGGGACAAGAGATCTCTTTTCATTTTGCCAACACCTCTCAGAACTCTATTCAGCCTTCCAGCGATGGAACCTGCGGCATACATTTTCCACAGATTGTACATTTTTCACCCGGCCTGACCTTGCAGAACCGAACATTATCGCCGGTATAGGCATATACCGGGTTACCATTTTTATCCTTTACCCGGTATATTGTACCCCAGCAACCGGTAAGGAATGCTGCCTGGAAAAGAAGCGGCTTTTTCATTTTCCTGAAGAGGATCGGACTGTGCCAGACTGTCGGAGGTAGTCTTACAACAGTCGGCTTGGTTATTTTGTAGATCTCCATGTTGTCGGGATCATTTCCGATGTAAAAATCAATTTCCGCATCAAAATCAAAGATATTCATCGGATCTGCACCCATGAAAAAAATATATTCGTCAACTCCCTGGTGGAAATGGGAATCTTCCATATCATTATCTGCAGTAAATACCTGGAATCCGACATGATAATTTGCTCCGGGCATATAGGTCTCGCCCCTGAAATAGGCCTGGGGCGTAGGGCACCAGTCACCCCATTTTGTATTCTCTGCAGGCAATTCACACACAAGTTCCTTGATCCGGTCGCTCAGTTCTCCCTGTTTTACTGTCCAGTAGGGTTCGGGTGCGTTTTCACGGTCTTCCACAACAGCATCACGGTCAAAGCATGTGCCGCAATAATCGCAGGTCTTTTCAGCGTTGAGCACGCATGGTCGCGCCTCATCGCCCATATATATATACTCGCTTTTACCATCTTTATTCTTTCGGAGTTTGACTGAACCGAATTTACCGTGCATTGACACGGCCTGGAACAGAACAGGCCTTGTCATCCGTTTAAAGTCAAGGGGGCTGTGCCACATGCATGGCGGAATGCGGATGATCGTAGGCTTTGTAATAACGATTTTTTCCATCTCGTCCAGGGCCGGTCCCATGAAAAATTCGATTTCCGCGTCAAAAGAACTGAATACGTCCGGCAGTTTGGCGCCCAGAAAGACAAGGTACTCCTCTTCCCTGTGGAAATGCGGTTCCCTTTCAAGAAAAACCGGCGCTTTGAATACCTGAAATCCTACAGTCATATTCGAACCCGGCATATCCGCCTCACCCCTGAAATACGCCTGGGGAGAATGACACCAGTCACCCCAGTTTGTTTCCTGGGGAGTAAACTCAAAAAACAGATGATCAAAATTACCCATAATAACTCTCTCCTTAATAAATTAAATAATGAATAACGAGTTACGAATGTTTATGATGATGTTCAGTATTATTTGTTCGTCCTTCGTCATTCGATATTCGGCACTCGATTGTTCTAAAAACTATGCATACCCGCCGCCTGCGCGGGTATGACAGATTAACAATACCCCTTAAGACTCCCGGTATTCTGGCCTTAATCCCTGTTCCGGTGTAACTATGGATTTTCCTGTTACAGGGTGTTTACAGTGAAAAGGTTGTTGATTACCGGGAGTATATGTAATTGTTATACCGGATTCAAGGAATTAAGAGGCGATATATAAGTATTGAGATACAAGATTTTCAGCCTTGCTTCCCGAAATGCCAGATGAATTTTCAAATAAGGATGTTATTGGATATTTAACTTAAAACAGAATAGTATAAACAGTCATGGTCCCGGACCTTGACTTTTAAAAGATTTCTCATTAATCATTTATTTTACAGCATATGAGATTTTTAAGGCTCAATGCTTATACAATATACTGATAAGGTAATTTAAGGCCTCTTTTAATGCATGAACAAAGTATAGTTGCGTCTCTTTTGGCATTGGCGCTTGAGGACGCAAAAAAGGATAACGCACAAAGGATCATCGGCATTAAGCTGGTTATTGGAGAACTTACCGGTGTAGAAAAGGATGCTGTAAATTTTTACTTCGGATTCATGGCAAAGGGCACTGTAGCCGAAGGAGCCTCCCTTGAATTCAAATACATAAAGCCGCAATTAAGGTGTCGTGACTGTGATATTATATTCCCGAGGAGCGGGCTTGAATTTAACTGTCCCAAATGTAATAAAAAGGCCATAGAAATAATTGGCGGCCGGGAGCTTTACATCGATAGTATGGAGATTATCTAGTTGGATGTAAAAACAATAGGCATTAAAAAAGATATCTTAAGCGCGAACAGCAAAAAAGCCGGGAAAATCCGGGCCGCTCTGGATAAACATCACTGCAGGATGATCAATATCATGTCATCTCCGGGATCAGGCAAGACAAGCCTGATCACAAGAACAATCAACCATTTTAAGGATGTATATAATATCGCCGTTATAGAGGGAGATATCGCTTCTTCTATTGATACTGAAAAGATTTCAGAGTTAAATGTTCCTGCCTTGCAGATTAATACGGGCGGCGGGTGCCACCTGGACGCCAATATGATAGAAAAGACGTTAACAGAACTGGAACCTGAACACCTGGATATTGTTTTTACTGAAAATGTGGGGAACCTGGTATGTACCGCAGACTTTGACCTGGGGGCACATAAAAATGTCGTAATTTTAAGTATTCCGGAAGGTGACGATAAGCCATACAAGTACCCAGCTATCTTTATGGAAGCCGATATCGTGCTGGTAAACAAGATCGATGTCCTGCCATATTTTGATTTTGATCTGGATAAGTTCCCGGAAATAATTAACGGTTTAAATCCTTCTGCCGCCGTGTTACCGGTTTCGACAAAATCCGGCGAGGGACTTGATGAATGGTTTTTATGGATTGAGCAAACATTCAAATAAGATTGGAGAATGATATGGCATTTGATCCTGTTTACAAAGCACTGTCGGACAAACTGGGTGTATGGGAATCAGAGCGCTTCCTTAAGATTCTGGAAGCTACCTTTACACCCCTGGAAGCAAAAATCTGTATGGAATTATTCGAGCCTGCCACATGCCCGGAACTGGCAGAACGCCTGGGAATGGATGAAAAGGATCTCCAGAAAAATCTTGATGTGCTTGTAGACAAGGGAATGCTTACCAGGGGACTCACACAGTATGCCTTCCACACAACACTCCTGGCTTTTCATCACGAATGCTGT
>JASFHE010000363.1:0-6876 GCA_050123415.1 Desulfobacteraceae bacterium
CAGCTGATAGAGTAAATTTGTGAACGTAATCGTGAAAAAGAGATAGCTCAGGCCACCTATATTCTTTTTTTTGACTTGAAATTTAAAATCTAGAGGCCTGCCCTGATTCAATGTCGGATTTTGGGTAGATTGAATATGTTGACAACTCTTTTATTTTAAGTGAAAATATACACTTCTTAAGAAAATTAACTATGAGTTTAATCGAGTTCTTTTTTAATACTATACCGGCTTGCATTTTAAGAAAACGCTCAACTTAACAGGTAACCTCCTGATTTCCCTATCGCTGTAACTTTTCCCATAAGGTCACCACACTAACAGATAATCCCGTTCATATAGTCCACAACATGAACTAAAGAGCATATTCTTAAATATCATAAAAATATCTTTAAAAGGAGCAAATCAATTTTTGTCTCCTTTAGTTTTACCAATTTTTTAAAAACAATAATTATTTCCATAGAATTATAATATTAACTGTATTTTATAATCAGATGCTTTTGGAGGATATAGGCAAATCATGAGAAACAGTTGAAGAAGTATTTTATAACCTATGACATAACCGGAGGTGTATTCATGAAAACAAAATCTAATTGTATTCAACATTGTTGTATTGTATTAGGAGCAATTGGAGTCATACTTTTGCACTCGATCACTACATTTGCAACACTAATTGATCGGGGTGCGGGCTTAATATATGATGATGATTTGGATGTAACGTGGCTGAACATTCGTTACAGCACAACGTGTGTGTATCCAAGCACTGGTGGCATGTATTGTGTGGAAGCCACATGGGATAACTCTATGGCATGGGCTGAAAGCCTGGAGTATTACGATGAGATTCGTGATGTGGTGTGGGATGACTGGCGCCTTCCACGTATGCCCGAAAATCCTATATCCGTTTTCAGTTACGATGGATCGACTGATATGGGATATAATAATATTAATAGTGAGTTAAGCCATCTTTACTACATTGAGTTAGGCAATGTTGGGTGGTTTGATAGCGCTGGTCAGGCGCTTAGTAACTGGGGGTGGGAAAATATGGGACCATTTTTTGATGGTTCGACAATACCATATAATCATTACTACTGGATCGGTACTACATTTGTTGAAGACCCGTCGAAAGCATGGTATTTTGGTCATGCTGGCATTCAAGATGTCAAAGACAAGGGAATCGGCGGTTTCTACGGGACTGCTTTTGCAATAGCTTTGCGTGACGGTGATGTGGGGGACAGCACACAAGATCTTCAACCAATTCCGGAACCTGGAACCATTTTTTTGTACATCAGTGGTCTTGTTTTTTGGGGAGGTTACAGGCTCAGGCGAAGGAAAAAGCAAACAGGAAATAATTTTCAGGAATGTGGAGGGACATCGTGCAGAACGTGCAATACCTTTTTAATTATATTATGAAACCTATCAAAAACCTCTTTTTTATGCCACTTTATAATAAATTCAAGGTTTAATATTGACAGTCTCGTAAAAAGTCTAAAATCGTCTTTTTCTGTCATTCCCGCGAAGGCGGGAATCTATTTATTTCAAATACTTATGGACTCCCGCCTCCGCGGGAGCGACGACTTTACTGACTTTTTACGGGTTCGTCAATATTCAAAATTCAAGATTCAAGCCCGGTTCACCCTGTTAAATAGTGCCCATCCAGAAAAAGGCAATTTATGGGTGGAGCTTTCAGCGGTCAGCTATCAGCCGTCAGCTAAGCCTTTATTTTAAAAGCCTTTTGCTGAAAGCTGAACGCTGAGTGCTGACTGCTGTCTAACAAAAACTTTAGTTTTTGGATGGGCACTAAATAGTGTTCCCTCCGGGAAATTTAACAGGGTAAATCCGCTTTGCTGTCATAATCTTTTATGCGGGATGGGCCGAATCTACAGGACCGATGACATCCACATTCAATCGTATCATTTCCTCACGAAGTTCCTTCGTATAGCTCCCGGCAACCATCACATGATGGACACCCACTATATTCTGGTAGAAGTCATCCACCTCTTTGATTTCCAGTTCGGCCCGGTTTGAACAGTACCGGCGCATATTTTTAAATTCAGGCATCATCCGATTATAGGACAGTTGATCAATATCGTAGACCCCTTCTCTAATCCTCCCGGGCCACATCACAAATTTATCCAGGTTTTTGGTGAAGCCGCCAAAGGTCACCTCGGTTCCCACCGGGAAGAAGACTTCCGGAGTAACCCCTCTGCCTGTCCCGTGATAATCCCGGAGACGATAGGGAAGAGGATCGGTGTCGCGGCCTAACAGCTGCAGGGGCGCGACGCAATGCCGGAGGATTGTACTTGATTTTTTATTGTCTACAGATGCAACATTGGCAAAATAGGAAGGCCTTTGACTGATCTCCTGCATCACCATTGTGGTCAGCATTCCGCATACATCCCCTTCGCACGGAAATGCGAATCCCTCATCCCGCAGCCTTGAGAATGCCAGGCACGGGACCGGCAGCAGCGGCTCTTTGCCGAATGAGAAGCTCAGGCAATCTATTGAAATACCAGCCAGCCCTTCTTCTTCGACAATGGACCGCAGCAGTACATACATTTTGCATGATTCAAACAGTTCTTTATCCGAAGGTTCCACAATGGATTTTGCTCCGCTCTTCCATTTTTCCATCTCTTTTCGGACTTTCGCCGGATCGACTTTTTCAAGCAGCGGCTTAAGCTGCATGATCGGCTGGAATTCCAGGCGCACACCTGTGCGCTGAAAAACGGTTTCTGCATCCAGGTTGCGGGCGGGAACGCTGGAGGAATCAAAGGGCTTGCTGTAGATGACAGCGCGTTTGTCCTGAAGAATACTGGGTGCAGCCAGAATTTTAACCAGTTCGATTGCATGCTCTTCAGACCTCGCCAGCAGGGCATTAGTTCCACTTGAACGGAAGGCAGCAGCTGTATCCGCATCCAGCATGATCAGATCGGAAAATGAAGGCAGAAGAATTACCGGAACATCGATATAGCCCAGGGCATAGGGAACAGTTCCGGGGTTTAATGTTCCGGGCATTCCGAAAAAAAGAATATCCGGTGATTCAGCCCGGATAGTCCTTTTGATCTCCTGCGGCTTCTGATAATCGGGCCTGATCATAACGATTGAAAATTCAAACTCCCTGATGGCCTTTACCGACTTAATCAGGCTCTCATAGGACTGGGGATAGCCGCTCAACAGGAGCAGTTTCCTCTTATTCCCTCTGTTTCCTTTATTCCTTCTATTCTCCGGCTTTTTAATACTTTTGGACTTTGCCAGAACAGTCTCCGGAAAAGTTGCTGCCATACCCGCCATTGTCATTGCCTTTAAAAAACCCCGTCTTCCGACACAGGCTCCTTTAAAATCCTTTTTCTGCATTTTCATTTCTCCTCATTTCAACCCGCCAGGCGGGGAGTGGATTTGATTGTACTTATCATTAAGCGGATTTAAATGCGAACAGGGGAGACGCTCTTTTATAATTTATTATCTTTTTTCAATTAATTATTAAGGAGCGCCCCCCTTTTATAAAAATCCCTCTGACCTTTTATTTTTTACCAGCCGGATTCCATACCATATGGAACTGTCATCAAAACGGCTTCAATCTGCCTGATCCTGCCGTCCATAACCTTAAATATCTCACCGATATAGATGGAATATGGTTGAGTTAATCCTTCATTTACTGCCCCGTCATGATCAAAATAACCCATGGCAAAGGCAAAGCCGGTGACCGGGTCGGCAATAAAACGGCGCTCTCTTATATCCGTAACAATCACGGAAAAACCCGTATCAAACTGTGCCTTGCAGTCCATACCGGGGATAGACCCTTTTTTCGCGTCGGGATTATTGGATGTTATCATGGCATTTTCCCTGCGCTGACATTCTGGGTCAAACGGTACATTTGCCCCGCTGTTATCAGTATCCAGACCTGTAAAATAACTGTTCCCGGCTGCTATCAGTTCAGCCCTTGACAAACGTTTGTTCTTCGGGATTTCCTTCATCATAAGGGTATCCGGTTTTTCATGTACGACCATGGGGATACCGATATCAGGCATTTCTCCCATCATGGTATTCCTTGTAATGAGTGTTTCAATCTGCGAGATCAACTCGCCTTTTTCTATCTTCAGGCGCAGGGCGAAAAAATTATTATTGCCGTTCTCATTAATCCTGCCGATTAAAGCAACCTGTCCTGCTTCTTCATCCATAACATCCACACGGTAAGTGGGCATTTCCGATGCAGTCTGCCAGAGGCCGTCTGTTAGGTTAAGACGAACACCGTTTTCAGTATATTTCACATTTTTTGTCACCGGCAGTTTTGAAGCGTCATGCGTCAGCAGAGTTTTAAGGTATTTGTTCATAAAGCCTGCCAGGCATTCTCTGTCACATTCGGTCGAAGCCGCTGCATATGCCGTAAAACTGAAAAAAAGTACTGAGGGGACAACAATTCTAAATATCAAACGTTTCATAGTATTCTCCTTTTATCAATTATCAATGAAAGACAAATCCAAGATCCAAAATTCAAAACCTTATTAGTTAGTGTCCATCCGGAAAGAGCCAGTTTCTGGATGGAGCTTTCAGCGTTCAGCTATCAGCCGTCAGCTAAGTCTTTATTTTAAAAGCCTTTTGCTGAAAGCTGAACGCTGAGTGCTGACAGCTTCCGAACAAAAACTTTAGTTTTTGGATAGGCACTAGTTAACCACGAATCATACGAAATTTAAAAACAAAAAATAAAATAAATAATATTTAAAGTCTTTTTTTCGTGCGGTTCATGGTTTCTTGAATTAATATTTTCCTTATCTCTTCATAAGGTTTTTCCTGCATGTGACTTTTGACATCGAAAACCATTGTGCTGCGGGTTTTGCTGTTATATACCGGCCACCGGGGGAGTTCTTTTATACCGGGATCACCTTTTCTGGCAAATGCAATCCATGCCGAACTCATAATATCCGCCATTGCCCGGGGTTCCGGTCCTTCACCTGTCATGCTTCTTACAGCCTCTACATTGTCGAACACCATGGGAACATCCAGGGCATGATGGGCACGGAGCCTGCCGTTGCCGGCGCGTGTTTCCCATGCCATGAGGTATACATAAACCGGTGCAGTGTTCTGCGCTGCTTTGCGCTCTGCCTGAAATACAGCGGCAATCCAGTAGCCTTTAAGTGACGCGGTTACATTTATAAGGTCGGTCGGGGAATAATCCGGAAAGGCTGAGCGTAATGCAGGGATCAGTTTATCTGCTTTTTCGGGCAATACTTTTCTTACATATTCTACAAAATCTTCATCAGTGTATGTACCGTATCCGGGATTGTTTGAACGGAAAATAGACTCTTCATCCTTGTTTGATCCGATAAGCAGAGGGACACCGGCTGACACCTCCGGTGCATCGGGAATAAAGGGTTTGCGCTTAAGGGCAATACCATCGATACAGGGAACAAAGCCCCTGTTCGGAACTGTAAGCATTCCGGGAGTGTCCCCGGAGGATCTGGGAACTCGCGGCTGGGCATCAAATATTTTCTGTGCATCAGCACTCATGAGTGCTTCCGTATCTCCTTCGGAGATACCCAGGTTTTTTAACAGTTCCTGTCCCAGTGCAACTGCTTCCTGTTTTGAAGGTGCATCCAGGCCTGATCCGCTCTGGATAACGGCCTTGTGGAAAAGTCCTCCGGCAGGTTCCATAGCCATGAGCATGGCTACTTTCCGTCCTCCCCCGCTTTCACCGAATATGGTGACATTATCGGGGTTTCCGCCAAAGCGTTCTATATTATCCTTTACCCACCCGAGACTCATGACAATATCAAGCATACCGGCCTGACCTGAAGATGCATACTCAGGTCCCCATTCTTCTCCAAGCTGGAGAAAGCCGAAAACATTCAGACGGTGATTTATTGTGACTACAACCACATCCCCTTTACGTGCAAGGTTTTTACCCTCACAAAAGGCATCACCACCTGAACCCGAAGAAAACCCTCCGCCATGGAGCCATACCATGACCGGGCGTTTTTTATTGTCTAACCCGGGGGTCCATACATTAAGGAACAGGCAGTCTTCATCTTTCTCCGGCATTTTAACTTCAGGCCCTCCAAATCCAGTGCCCTGCATAGCTATGTTTCCATATTCATGGGTCTGTAGCGGTTCTGTCCATGGTTCGGGAGGCACCGGAGGTTTGAACCTGAGTTTACCGACCGGAGGAGCCGCATACCTGACACCCTTAAAAATAAATATCCCCTCTTTATCAAAACCCTGAATCGGGCCGCAGGATGTCTGCACCAGGTTTTTTAGAGCAGGTTCCGATTTGGTATCGGGTACATCTGATTTGCACCCGGAAATCATTACGATTGCCGTGAAAAATATGACCAGTGGAAGATATTGAAGTTTTTTCATTTTAAAATCCTTTATTTATTGATCACTTGTCATTCAAGACCGGGAAACTGGATATACATGCTTGCGCCGCGCCAGAGAGGAACTGCTTCTTCATCCTCCGAACCGAACTTCTGTTCGCTGTTGGCCAGTGCCACGGATGCATAGTGCCCCTCCGGGCTTACGGTTGCACACTGGAGTACAATGTCTTTCCAGTTACCCGGCGGTTCGGCATGGGACTCCGGGTAACGGGTTACCCTTACAACCACCCATTCCGGCCCCTTGCTGTCACCGACAAACCATATAGAAGGATCAATTTCAGGATTACCCTGCCAGGACATGAGTTCGTATCCTTTATTTTCGAGGTATTCCCGGACAACCTGCACAGCCATATCATGAAGCTCCCATGAAGTCATCTCAATCTTCTCATCGGTGACAAGAGATAACGGATCGACAGGATCTCCTGTGGATGCATCGATCAGGCCCCAGCCGTCTTTATCCGGTATCCATTCCTCACCCGGCTCTTTTTTCTTCATGGGCATGATACAGGCATGG
>JASFHE010000364.1:0-6876 GCA_050123415.1 Desulfobacteraceae bacterium
TCCGTATTGTCCGTATCTTTTAGATGCGTGATTACGGGTTTATGAAATCCGTTGCTTTTCTCCTTTTTAAATGAAGTACCCTTCGTACTTGAAACTCCCCCGTTTCGTGTGGTTGATCCGGTTGACACAAGAGAGTTATTTGTCGAATCGTCCAGCTTGAAAAAGGAGATTGTATTTTGGAGTTGGTCCGCCTGTGCAGCCAGTTCCTCGGAAGTGGAAGCCATTTCCTCGGATGCGGAGGCATTCTGTTGGATTACCTGATCCAGTTGCTGGATAGCTTTATTAATTTGTTCCGCTCCGGAATTCTGCTCGTTGGATGCAGCGTTAATTTCTTGTACCAGTTCCGCTGTCTTTTGGATATCAGGTACAAGCCTCGTAAGCATCTCCCCTGCTTTTTCTGCTATTTCCACACTGGACCCGGACAGAGTGCTTATTTCTCCGGCGGCCATCTGGCTCCTTTCCGCCAGCTTGCGCACTTCCGAAGCCACAACCGCGAATCCCTTGCCGTGTTCACCGGCACGGGCTGCCTCAATAGCCGCGTTAAGGGCCAGGAGGTCTGTCTGGCGTGCTATTTCTTCAATAATAGATATTTTTTCCGCAATATCTTTCATGGCCCCTACTGTCTTTTCAACCGCCTGTCCGCCTTCCTTGGCATCCTCAGCGGATTTCTGAGCAATTTTTTCTGTCTGCATGGCGTTATCGGCATTCTGTTTTATATTTGAACTCATTTGTTCCATGGAAGAAGACGCCTCTTCAGCAGCGGCTGCCTGTTCAGTAGCTCCCTGTGACATTTCTTCAGAGCTTGAGCTCAATTCCTGGCTTCCTGAGGCTACATTATCCGTTGCCATTTTCACATTGCCAACAACATCCTTCAGCTTGTAAAGCATATTTTCCAATGCTTTACCTAAGACATCCTTGTCCGAAAGGGCTTTTGCTTTTACGGTCAGGTCTCCTTTAGATATCTTTTCAGCTATCTGTACCGTATCTTTCAGATTTTTAACCATGTTTTTCATGGAGGTCATGAGCTGACCAATTTCATCCTTTCCGGGTATATGAATATTCACATTTATGTCGCCTTCTGCCAGGGAATTAGCCACATCAACACCATCGGCGACGGGCCTGGTGATAGCACGTGTTATAACAAAGGCGAAAAGAGAACCTGTGATTACTGCTAAAATAAATCCTACGAGGAGGACCATGTTTGCGCTTCCTATCTCTCCTTCCATCTTTTCTTTCTGGTCAGCCCTTGCATCAGCACAAACTTTTGTAGCTTCTCTGGCCGCGGCTACCATTTCATCTTCTATATTCTTTTGTTTATCCGTTTGTTCGGTAAATAGAATGAATTTCTGATAATATTCAGTCACTGTCTGTAAGACATGTTCTATCTGCCCTACATTTTTCACATTTTTAAAACGGGCCTTCATATCCCTTGAAAGACTAATCATCTGCTCGACCAGTTTGTCTACTTCATCCTTCCATTTCTTTTCCCCTGAAATTATAAATTCCTTTTCATTTTTTCTGGCCTGGAGGAACCATTTTATGAGCCGGTTTGCATCATCAGCCTTGGCCATCTTGTCATCCATAAGGGCATTGATATCGGAATTTCCTGCCGCACCTGACCGGCCTTGGCTAGTATTCGTGTCATTCTTCTTTCTTATCTCGGCCAATTGATTCTTCTGATCGGTCCGGATGGCTTCTACCTCGGAAAGTGTTTCCCGCGCTCTGGCCCGCATTTCCTCCATAATTTCATTTTTCTTTTTTTCCATCTCCAGATATCTTTTAAATGAATCATTATATCCATTGACTTCGCTAATTACACTGTCCATCTGGTCCTTATTAATCTTCTGGTTGAATTTATCCTTGGTTTCATTGGCCTGGCTGATAATATTTTTAACTGACTCATCAACATTTTTCACATAAACATCATCTTTTCTCATAATATAGTTTTTCTCAGCCTGTCGGGCTTCCAGAATGGTTTTCACGAGCCTGTTGACATCATCTGCCTTCTCCACCCGGTCCGCTACACCTGTCAATCCTCTGTAGCCCATGAAGGCGATGAGCGCCATCAGGGCCAGGACAATAATAAATCCACCTGAAATCTTCGTTCCAATCTTTAAATTTTTTAACATCACTTGTGCTCCTTTCCTTATTGTTTGAATTCTTTGTAAAATTAACGAGGATCAATGATTACCAGATCTTTTTACTTATCTCCTTCATCCCGGTTTTTAATGGATTTAACCAGTTCCGTCATATCAAGAATCAACGCCACATTACCGTCTCCCAAAATGGTTGCTCCTGAAAGCCCCTTTACATCTTTATAGACTTTGCTTAGGGTTTTAATCACCGTCTGATTTTGACCAATTAATTTATCCACGCCAAAGCCGACGGTTTTATTGTTTGCTTCCACAATCACAACCTGTTCCAAGGCTGGTGGATCTCCCTCAACCTGAAACATGTCCCGGAGGTTCAGATACGGCACTACATTGCCGCGGAAATTCATCATGTTCCGTTCACGCGACCGGTTCGCTTCTTCACGGCTCATCTCCACGCATTCTTCCACCACTGAAAGCGGTATCACGTAGAGGTCCTTCCCTATATCCACAAGGAGACCATCAATGATGGCCAGAGTAAGGGGAAGTTTGAGTGTAATAGTTGTACCTCTGCCTTTTTGGCTTTCAACTTCAATAGAACCTCTCAGGTTCTCAATACCTTTTTTGACCACATCCATTCCAACACCACGCCCTGACACATCGGTCACTTCAGCGGCAGTAGAAAAGCCAGGTTCGAAAATCAGGTAATATATATCTTTATCCTCCAGTTCAGCATCCGGAGTGATCAGACCTTTTTCCTCCGCCTTGGCACGTATTGAGTGCGTGTCCAGACCTGCGCCATCGTCGGATATCCTGATTAGTACATTTCCTCCTGAATGCGTAGCTGAAAGGTTAACTACTCCCTGCCCAGGTTTACCAGCTGCATCTCTATCATTCGGTGGTTCAATTCCATGGTCTATACTGTTCCGTATTATATGAACCATTGGATCGTTCAGGCTTTCTATGACCGTCTTATCAAGTTCGGTTTCTCCTCCTTCAGTGCTCAAAATCACTTCTTTCCCCAATTGATTTGAAAGATCCCGCACAAGTCGTTTAAACTTGCTGAATGTAGTTCCAATGGGGAGCATCCGGATGCTCATGGTGTTATCCCTGAGTTCCGATGTTAGTCGTTCGACTTCTTCGGCAATCGATGCCAGTTCGGGATTTCTATTGGATGAAGAATGTTGAGTGAGCCGGGCCTGGACCGTGACGAGCTCTCCCACCAGATCAACAAGATTATCCAGTTTTCCTGATGCAACCCTGATACTTGAGCCTGCGGCTTCCTTTTTTTGTTTGTTTTTTAACTTATCGAGATATTCCTGTTCTTCAAGAGCTGCCTCTAATTTGTCCTTGTTTATCTTGCCCGAATCTATCAGGATTTCTCCGATCCGCTTTTGATCCTGAAGGGCTGCGGCAATTTCATCTGGAGAGATGTCTTCCCTTTCAACAAGAATTTCACCAATTTTCTTGCGCTTTTCATCATCCATGAGGATTCCGCAGTCATCAATGACTTTAATATCAATTTCGCTATTATCTTCTATGAAGATAAAAACATCCCGGATTGTGTTTTCACCCTTGTCCGTGGTAAGTATGATGTCCCAGTAAAGATAGCATTGCTCAGGCTCCATCTCTTCTAACGCAGGGATATTACCGGTCTGGGCGAAAAGACTGCAATCTCCAAGAGCGCGAATTTCATTAAGAAGCAGTACGGGATTAGTTCCATTGGTAAAGATATCACCTGCCGGGTGGAATCTAATTCGGTATGTGATCTCTTCATTGGTTTCATACTCCGGAATATTTACTGAAGCATCAATGTCATTTTTTTCAGATGCTTTTTCAGTAACAGGAACCATCTCCTGAAAGCCTTTGATGATCTCTTCGGAGTACTTTAAATCAATCGGCTCATTTTTTACCATTTTCTTGATCTGATCGCAGGAAGAAAGGGTGAGGTCTATTAACTCCTTTGTTACGGGTATGATATTGCCCCGCACAAGGTCAAAAACCGTCTCTATATCATGGGTAAAAGAAGCAATGTTATCAAAGCCGGCCATCGCCCCTGATCCCTTTATCGTGTGCATTGCTCGAAACACACGGCTAATCAATTCTTTGTCGTTTGGTTTTTTTTCAAGCTCAAGAAGGGAATTTTCCAATTCAAAAAGCAATTCAATTGCTTCCTCGGTATATGTTTCGGTAATATCCATCTCTTAACTCCATTTAATAAAAGGATAATTGGACCTTTATATAATCAGACATGCTTATAGCTAAAAATTAATCTGATAGTTATCCCAAGACCTTTTTTACTACACCAATAAGCTGTTCCGGTTTGAAGGGCTTTACAATCCACCCTGTAGCCCCGGCATCTTTACCTTCCTGTTTTTTAGAATCATCGGATTCTGTGGTCAGCATGATTATGGGCATGAATTTATATTGCGCCTTCGTTCGAACAGATTTGATAAGTTCTATTCCATTCATACGGGGCATGTTCAGATCGGTGATAATCATGTTTACTGTGGCACTGCCTAACTTCTCGACTGCATCCATGCCGTCCTCCGCCTGCATAACCTCATAACCTGCTTTTTGTAAGGTGAAGTTGATCATCTGCCTGATACTCGGTGAATCATCAACTGTCATGATTGTCTTTGACATTATCTCCTCCATGAATATCATTAAGTAAATCTTGTTGAACTCCGGCAAGTCTTGCAGTCTCCTCAATCGCTTCAGAAATCTTTGAGATCGTAATCCGTTTCCCTTTTTCTTCTCCTGTTTTTATGGCAGCAAGGAGAAGTTGTATTCCAGCTAAATCACAGGAATTTGTATTACTAAGATCTATATTTACTGTCTCTTTTTCTGATAGAGACTGGAGAAGTTTCTTATGAGTAGCCGCCACTTCGTATATTGATAAAGTGTCGCCTATCTGTATCGTAGCTTGGTTTTCTTTTAAATCTTTTCTATGCTCCATAATAACAAACTCCTTTTCATTAAAATAATTCCACGTTATCCCCGAAATCGTCATACGAATCGTTAATTGTTTTATTCGTATTCAATGGCGCCAGGCTTGTTTTCTCAATGGCCTTGTTATGAATATCCCGCTCAACTTTCATCGTATACTTTCCTGAAATGTGATTAAGGTTCATTTCATTAAGGTATGATTGTTCTATATGTGATTCCAATGATTGAACTGTCAGATTGATATTATCAAGACATGTCTCCAGTTGAACCGCCATTTCCAGTAAAAATGGAAGCTCAGATTTCACTAGTACGAGAGTGTCTTTTAGGGATGTTGAATATTTAAAAGTTAAAGTAGAATCTTCCTGAAACTTTTTATAGGTACTTGAGACCTCCTTAAGTGTGGGAGCAAGCAAATATTTTTTATTATCTCCAGTTGACTTTCCTTTAATTTTTTCATTCTTTGGTGTCTTGTTCAAATCTTCAGTCAATTTTGAAATGGAATTTATTATTTCAACAACTTCGGTAACATAATCATTTGATTCCTTGGATACATCTGTGACAGTTTTAGCAAGAACAGAAAGCGTTATCCCTTCTGAGCCCAGTTGGTTAGACATGATAATTGCATTTATTGCCTTTATATGGAGGTCCAAACTGATATCTTCGATTTTGTTTATATGAGAAGACAACTGTAATGCGATTTCCGTTGATTTTAACATTGCTTCTTCTATTTTATCTGAAAGATTATGCCCCTGCTCCAGAACCATATCCAGATTGGTAAAATCTGATATAAGCTCCTCAAATGATACCCCTGTTTCATTTTGAATTTGTTTTTTTGATGAAAAATCTGTTGTTGTGATTCCAACTAATAAATCAATAAGGTCGCCGATTTCATTAAAAGCGTTTAGGATTTTGTTATGCGCCTCTCGGATTTCGGAAATGACCTGCTCAATCTGGGCTGCTTGAATATTTATTAATGAAAATATTTGAGCCAGTATCTCGGGGTCCATTGATTGATCATCTTCCAGGTATAGTTCTTTATTGTACTTTTCTTCTATATCCTGAACAGCTTCAATAATGTGCTCTATCTGCTGCCGTGTAATGTCTTCGAATTGAATTGATTCAATAATTTCCCCAATATGCCGGGATATTTCCTTAGAGTGAAATGTTGATTTTTCCAGCTTATCTCTTGAGGTTTCGAAAAGTTGTTTTATTTTATCTATATTACCTTCAATCATATCATCTGCAGTTGCTGTTATCTTCTGTAATTGTTTACCCCGATCAATGACATGGGTCCAGATATCCTGCTGTTTTATTTTCGATGTCTTTGAATCATTATTGATCTCCCTGGAGATAACATTTACTCTGTTTGAGAGTGCATTTATTTCATCAACAAAAAAACTGAATGTATCTTTACTTTTTCCAGATCTGTTGCTTTCAATCGCAATATTGAGTGAGACAATGCCAAGTGTCTTGGAAATTCTGCGCAATATATGCAGTGACTTGTATAACCTATCCAAATATTCCGTACTGGTTTCAACCTTTTCCAGGTTTGCAGAAATGTCTACACTGCTTTTTTCCAGCTGTTTCAGGGACTGTCTGGAAAGCGCAGCAACATTGTTAAGTAAATTTTGGTCGGACTTATCCCCAGTGGTTTGAACAATCTCTAGTGTCAGTTGAGTTATATTATTCGCTTCTGAATATATAGATTCCAGTGTTTGTCCGAGTTTTAGAAATTTGGGGGCAGCATCCTTAAGGATTGTCTTTAGGGTAGGCACAAAAGAAAATAGCTCAAGTATGCTTTTTTCTGCATATTTATTACTATTTAATCCTGTGACAG
>JASFHE010000365.1:0-6872 GCA_050123415.1 Desulfobacteraceae bacterium
GCGATTTCCTTAAGTCAACAACATTGGGAATAAATCCCAACCCTACAAAAACACTTGTTAAAGGACATTCGATGCATGACACAACACTAGACCTTAACCTCTGAAATCCATTCCAACAATGCCGGTTTTACGGAATCATTCCATTCAGGAGAAGTGCGAAGCTTTATAAACTCGGAAAATATTGTATCTACAGTAGAGATGGCCTGTTCAATAAGGAACATCTTTTCATAAAAAATGCCATCAGGGTCATCATCCACATCCTGCATTACTTTAGGGGACTTGAAGGTCTTGAAGTTCATCCATTCCGAATCAAGGGTAAAGGAGAATTCATTATCCTCTATTTTTAACCTGAGCTGTGTTTCTGTCACCTGCTTATCTTCACTCAGGGCGAACCGGGCTTCCTTCAAATGCGGATTATCTCCTGTACATGTTATTTTTTCAGTTCCTTCATCATCGTCGTGCCTTAATACTATTTTTTTATCGACCCATAACTCAATATCCCCATCTGCGAGTTTATATGTCCCGCCCCTTACTTCACTGTTGTACCAGAGCCATAAAAGAAACTCTCTGCCCAGGAATTCAGTATCTCTTACTCGTTCTATTAACTGCATGATTAATTTTTTACTCCTGTAATGGAATAGATGAGTCCTTCAAGCTCTTCCGTCCTTCTATCCTGTTGCTCAAGAAATCTTGATGCAGTCAGCCAGGGATAGACACTTCCCAGCCTGAGATTAAAGCATTTATGAAAAAAGGAAGAGAATTCATCGCATAATTTACGGTTGGCGCCGCCAAACAACACATAACCTTTATCAAGGTTCCAGATCATATCATAGATTTTGGATGTGGGAATCGCGCGTTTGAGTAAACCGAGCCGGGTCATTTCCTTTATCTCTTTTCGTTTGCCCTTTGGCAGAAAATCCAGCTCCTCCATCTCCATGACCTTTTGTTCTGCTTCCAGGGAATACTGCTTAAGGGCCTTATTGGGAACGTTTCGTGCATCAATCCTCCATGCCATGGCCAGGTATGGTTCTTTCAGGTATTGCATTCTATTAAAATTGCTGTCAAACATGTCCATTATATTCACCCAGCCTGTAGATCTTTCAGAATCCGATGATTCATCAAATCCCTTGAAAGAGTACCTTTGAATAAGCGCGGGGAATGTATCAATATAATCGTCAGGGAGCGGACCTTCCACAATATAGCGTGTAAGACTGCATGACCCGTTTATTAAGCCCATTTTACTTCTCCTATTTTGTGAATATTCATAAAAAATCGTCCGGGAAAAGCCTCAAAAACTTTTTTCACGGACGATTAGTAAAATACCATTAACAAAGATAAGCTGGTGATGTCAACAAACTGTCCATTCAAAAACTAAAGTTTTTGTTCGGCAGCAGTCTGCACTCAGACTTCAGTTTTCAATAAAAGGCTTTTAAAATAAAGACTTAGCTGTCGGCTGATAGCTGACCGCTGAAAGCTCCGTCCAGAATTTGTCTCTTTCCGGATGGGTACTAAAACGAATACCTCACACCAGCATAAAAAAACCTCGGTCTTCCGGGAATCAGGAAGGGCTGTATATACTCCTTGTCAAACATGTTATCGATATGAAAGAACAGTTTATATTTATTGATCTCATATTCCACCCTGGCATCAACTAAATAGCGACTTGCAACACCAATGGTATTCTCGCTGTTACTGAACTCTGCAGATGTATAATTTACTGTTGTGTTTATTGAAAGCCTCTCAATGGGTGAACTGATTATTTTACCCTGGAATCTGTGTTTCGCTCTCATGGGAAGCCTTAAATCTGTGGCATCATCCTTGGCTGACTTATAATTATATGACAGTGAAAGAATGAATATTTTGTCAGGGGACCAGGACACTGAACTGTCAAAACCCTTTTCCGTAGCGCTTCCCACATTTACAAAAGTTCGTTTCAGCCCGTTTTCGGTCATGATGGAATCCATGCTGATAAGTTCTTCAACTTCCGTATAATAGGGGGTGGCGTTGAATGACAGAGTATCAAAAGGTGAATAAAACAGTGTCAGTTTATAGTTTGTATATTCTTCCTTTTCAAGATCCGGACTTGCTATAACAAAGGCATCTGACCGATACCTGTCTTTATAACTCGGGAGCCTGTCAGTAAGATTGAATACAAAAGCTAATCCATAGTTATCTTTTTTATATCCCAGATTCAGCTCGGGATTAAGGCTGTTGTCGAAGTTGTTATAATGAGTTCCCCGCAAGCCTATATAATATGAATAAGGGCTGTTCTCCGATTCATGTTTATAGGTAGTAAATATCCATTCCTTCTTTTCATTATGAGTTTCATAGGGCATCTGGACATTATTAATATTTGTTTCAACACCAACGTTCGCGCGTTCGAATCCTCCGCCCAGACCCAAAGTTCCTAATTCCTTAAAAGAAAAATTCGTTGTAATTTCCTGGCTGAAAATTTCAGGAGTTATTTTAATATTGTGTGGGATCGGGGCGGGTGGCGCGTCAATACTCTGGTCCATTGAATCCGTATAAATGGACCTGATGTTTATTCTATTGATCTTTAATAAAAATGTACCTGAATAACTCTCATAGGTGGCTTCATTGTAAGGAGTAGGCGCAAAATAGGGCCCACCCAGGCCCTTTATGTCCTTAAGATAATTGAATGACGGTGCAAATAAAAGATCAGACCGGGGCGAATAAGAAAGATTGAATCCTCCCCTTGTAACTTTTTTATGTTCATTGGTACGCCAACCGTCATCATATTCATATCCGCCCATTACTCCTATCTTTACACCCTTAACCTGTGTCTGGATATCACCGCTGAATTCCCTGTACTCCATATTTCCTGCGGCAACTTCAATATTTCCGCTAAATGTATCTGCCAGTTTTGAGTTAATGAGGATAACTCCGCCACTGGAATTTTCGCCATAGCCTGCACCGCCTCCCTTGATTACCTCAACCTTGCCGACATTGTTAAGTGAAACCTGGTCCCATTTGATATGTCCTGATATCGGATCTTTAATGTTGCGCCCATCCAGCAGAACAAGAACCTCCATGGAACCGTTAATTGAAACATCATCATCGCCAACGGCAGTAACACCCGGAACCATTTCAATGACTTCAGCAATGCTCGATACATTCATTCGGCTAATGTCCTCGGCCGTAAAGACATTTTCATTCTTTTTTTCGACTGCCTGCTTTCCATGAGCAAAAGCAACAGAGGACAGACAAAAAACAATAAATAATGCAGCGACTAACTTTATATTAAGATGGCTTTTAAAAAACATTTGATTCACTTACATTCCTTCCTTGAAAAATGATATTTTTATGTCTTTAAAATAGTCAAATTGTTCAAATTTAATCATTTTATTCTTGGTATCACCCTTTAAAATAGTTTCGAGAGTGCACCCTTATTTTTTTAGTATAGACATGGAACTTAACCATAAAATGACTAAAGTATTACCATTTGGTAATGTTGGGGATAATATTGTCTGTTGAACCTTCTAAGGTAAGTGTTTTCTTGGAATAGTAAATGTAAATATGCTTCCCTCTCCCGGAGAACTGGAGACAAAAATATCTCCATGGTGGATGCGGACAATTGCCTTTGCCAGGCTAAGGCCAAGTCCTACGCCCTGAAGGGACCTGCTTTCATCACAGCGATAGAACCTGTTGAAGATTTTTGGAAGGTCCTCCTCGGATATCCCGATGCCTGTATCCTTTATGGAAACAGATACTTCCTTCGGATTCTGTTTAGAGGAAATAACTATGGTTCCTCCTTCGGGGGTATATTTCAAGGCATTATCCAGGAGATTCGCGACAGCCCTTTGAATTTTTTCATTATCCCCCTGGATTATTGTATTGCCTTCCATTTCCTGCTTCATTTCTATCTTTTTATCTTCCGCAATCGGCTGGAAGAGATCACATGCCTCACTTATGATTTTTGATAAATCTATATCTGATATATTTAATTTTGAAACTCCTGCCTCTGCTTCAGAAATTGCCAGCATAGTATTTATCATTATCAGTAATCCGTCGCATTCCTCAATAATACTTCCGGCCATTGATTCATATTCCGGATCAGGATTTGCTGTCATCAATGTGGTTTCAACTATTCCCCTTATTCTCGTAACCGGACTTCTTAAATCATGAGCAATGTTATCGGTTATTTCTTTTATATCAGTTATTAAAATCTGTATTTTTTCAAGCATGTTATTAAAAGTAATAGCCAATCGTTCTATCTCTTCACCATGGCCGGTTGCCTTCACTCTTTTATCAAATTCCCCGTCCGCTACCTGTAGGGCAATCTGAGTTACTTCTTCCACACCTGTAAGTGCCCGTTTTGCCATAAACCAGCCGGCGACTGTTGAAACAATGAACAAAAATCCCATAGTTATTAAAAAAATCTGCCTGAAGACCGCGATGAATTTATCAATATCCTCACGTGATCTCATAATCTGAAGAATAAAATCCTTACCCAGGCGGCTGTATAACACGCGTGCTTTATACTGACGTTGTGGAAGAGATGTTGTTTCAAAAAAAATATCCTGCCCATCTAAAATACTGTTTATCGCCTTTCTGCCCGGCCCAACTTTCCAATGGGTATCATCAGACATAATCAGAGTTTCGCCATACATGTTCATAATACGAATAAAAACCTTTTCTACTCCTTCGGATTCCGTTTCCAGGGCCATGGCCATTTTGACCTTACTTATACCCTTTCTCTCAATAAGCAGGGCAATCTCCCTTACCTCACTTCTCAAGCTTTCATCAAGGTCCTTATATAAATTGGAGGATAACAGAAAATTGAAGATTAAAAAGCCGACAAGGGTTGAAAAGAAAAAAATAAATGAATACCAAAAGGTTAATCTTAAAGAGAGGGTTTTAGGCAACCTGAATCTATTCTTTAATGACATACCCCACTCCGCGAACAGTATGAATCAATTTTTTTTCAAAAGGTTTGTCAAGCTTATCTCTTAATCGGCACATACGGGCTTCGACCACATTTGTCTGAGGATCAAAATTATAATCCCATACATGTTCCATTATCATGGTCTTTGATACTATTCTTTCTTTATTGCGTAACAGGTACACAAGAAGAGCATATTCACGGGGTTGCAGTTCAATCTTTTCATTATTCCTTATTACTTCATGCGTAAGAAAGTTAACGCTCAGGTCTGCAATCTCCAGGATCCTGGGATCGGACAGATTACTGCCTCTTCTGATAAGCGCATGAATACGGGCAAGGAGTTCGGAAAAAGCGAAAGGCTTGGTGAGATAGTCATCGCTTCCTGTCTGTAGCCCCTTTACGCGATCTTCTACCGATTGTTTTGCACTGAGAATAAGGACCGGAGTTTTGATGTTATTTGCTCTTAATTGCTCAATAAGTGTGAGGCCGTCAAGTTTTGGAAGCATTATGTCAACTACTGCGGCATCATAGGATTCACTCAATGCAAGATTAAGCCCTGCCTCACCATCTGAAGCATGGTCAACAACAAAACCTGATTCTTTCAACCCTTTTGTAACAAAAGAAGCAATTTTTTTGTCGTCTTCAATTAATAGAATTCGCATTTTAAATCACCAGTTAATTAGCTATTACATAGCTTTCGTTAAGCGATAAATAAATACACCTGCAAACATTACTGAAAATATGATTATAAGACCAACAGGTTTAAAAGCAATGGCATATGAATCTAAAAGAGTTCTTTTCCTGGTATTATTCCCATAGAATTATCGTTTCTTCAATGTTACACCGATCCCTCCATGCTGTATATTCTGAATGAGGGTTTCAAGATCCGGATTTTTTGTAAGGGCATCAATATAATCCTGATCCATGGCATTCCAGTTATGGGACACAATAAGCCTACCAGGACGAACAAGCGGAAGGAGTTTTTTAAAATAATCCAGATATCCATCCTTATCAGCGTCAATAAAAATGAGATCAATCGGGCCTTTCAATTTTAAGACTTCTTTATGTGCATCTCCCTCTATAATAGTTACAAGATGATCCACACCAGCCTTTTTAAAATTACTTTTGGCAAGACTCACCTTTTCCGGATCTATCTCAAAGGTTGTTAATTTCCCGCCTGTGGTGCGCAGGGCCATTAATAACCAAATACTGGAATATCCGTTTGAAGTACCGATTTCTACTACATTCTTTGCCCCCATTGTCTCGGCAAGAAGACGAAGCAGTCTTCCGTCATCCATCGGGACATTCAGCATTCCAACCTGGTTTTGAGCCATATCCTCCAGCACGCCCAAAATCTTTTTTTCCTGCTCGTCCTTTGGAACAGACAATGTTTCACTGGCCATCGGGCCCCTTCCCCGACCATACCAGCCCCTGCGTTGGGCTTCGGAAAGATCAGGAATAAGAAAAAATACAGCTATTAATACAAATAACAGAATTGCAATCATGCGCACTTTCATAACAGCCTCCTTTTAAAAAAGGTTATAAATAAAGGTTATTAAACAGTATTATAAAGATGGCTGAGTTAACGGCTCAATATGTTCTATCTTAATTTTTCCATATGATTTATTTGAAGTATATGTTAGAAACTTAACTGGAAAATGATCATAAGATTACGATTTGGTAATATTTGAGATGGAACAGTGTTATTAAAGTAACTCCAATTTCCTGATTATATTTTTAGAATTCCTTTTCCTTGCTGTTATATAAAATATCCATATCTTTATCATATACTGAGGTTTCTATCTCCATCATTCCGAGCAGCGTATGGAAAAGATTATCCTGAGAGGCTTTTGCAAAAATATTTACATACTGTAAATAAAACTGTAAATCAGTGTCCCCCTTATTTTTTGCCAATCACTTTTGATCGAAATCAGGGGGTATTAATTAAAATCGGCATTTTTTTACATCA
>JASFHE010000366.1:0-6868 GCA_050123415.1 Desulfobacteraceae bacterium
CAAAATATATCAATTAACTACTTGATGTTAATGGTAATATCAATTATTTCACCTGGATTTCGTTATTATAGACCATAGGTAGTGGTTTAAAAAGATGAATAAATTCCACCTGGTCGACACCACGAAGACCGATTTGATCGGTAGGGCCGCCCAAATTTCCTACAGGACGAATATTTGCATTAGGAATGATCAGGCCCAGGTCTTCCAGTGCCAGAATATTCTGATTTTCCAGCATATCGCCGGTAACTGCTGTAATTGCTATCGGCGTTTCCTGCAAATTTGTTTCCTGGTATTGAGCGGTAACTATTATTTCTTCGAGTGTAAATTCATCACCATCCTTATCATCCAGAGCCATTGCCTGAACTGATACCCCCATTGATAACAGGAAAAAGATTAAGAAAAATAAAAGCCGGTCTGAAAATAAAAAATGTCCTCTTCCTCTCATAAGAATCCTCCTAGTTGTTAAATGTTTAAATGAGCAATATGATAAAAAAGGTATATTGTAAACGTCAGAAAAAACATAGCGTTACTACAGCATATACCTGTACTAAAAGCCGGGGATGCTTTATTGGCCTTTGTAAGAAAAAGAAACTATAGTCTGAATTTTTCGTTTAGATTGGTGAAGGAGTTTCTGAACGAAGTGATAACAGGTATGTTCTAAGGTTGGCTTTTTTCTTTAAACCAAGTTTTTCACGGAGATTGGTGCGATGAAAAACAACAGTTCTCTCTGTAGTATGAAAGATTTCGGCTATCTCTTTGGATGTCTTTCCATCTTTCACAAGATTGGCTACCTGCAATTCTCTCGGAGTTATGTTCATATACCTTGAGGTAAGTTTACGGGCAAATGGCGACATAATTTCCTTAAGCCCTGAATCCAAAAGCTTTAAGTATTTTTTTTGGTTTTCAGTTAACGGACCGTTTTTCAACTTTTCAATATAAGGGATCAGGAATTCTTTCACATTAAGCAGAATTTTTTCTCCGTTTTCTTCTTTTTCTATTTCCCTGTTTTCAAGAAGAACTCTGAGAGCAGTGTTAACATCTTCAAGTTTTTTTGTTTTTTTCTTTAGAATCTTATTAGCTTCCTCAAGCTCCTCTGTACGGTCATGAACCCGTTGTTCCAATTCATCACGGGCTTTCTTAAGGTTCTTTTCACTCTTACGTAATGCCTGCTCAGCCTGTTTTTGTTCCGTAATGTCCTGTAAAAAACAGGCGAACTTCCTTTCTTCCGGCTGATAGACTGTAATTATGTAATGTTGGCTGGTATATCTATTGAAAAAATTAAAAGAATTAGGCTTTCCGGTCAGGGCAACTTCACCATATCTTTGGATTAAAAAAGGATCAATATCCGGCCATATTTCAAGAGCCGTCCTGCCCAGTGTATTGCTAATTTCTAATCCTGTTATTCTTTCATAAGCGGGATTCAGTTCAAGATATCGGTAATCAACAGGCTTTCCATATTCATCACAGATAATCTCATGAAGAGCGAAGGCGTTAAGCATTTTATCAAACAACATATGGTATTTATACTCAACCTCATGCAATGCTTTTTCATACTGCTTCTTCTCAATAATCGTCCTCGCTATGAAAATAGAACCAATATAACTTCCATCAGCATTTAGAATGGGATCAGCTGTAATCCGAATCCATTTATTTCTGATTTTGAGTTCTATTTCTTCCCTGGTGTGACTATGTTTTGCGAGTCGGCCCGGACATTCTTTTACCCTGTTTTCTTTACAGTATAATACTCCCCAAAACTGTTTACCCATCATTTCTGCAGTTGATAGTCTGAAAATTTTTTCTGTTGCACTATTTGCATATAATATACGTTCATCATTGCTTAAAATCCAAACAGCGTCATTAACGTTATCAAAAGCGGATTGCCACTCCTGAATCTTTAAATTGGGATCTTTTTCAGGGGAGAAAGTATTTGTTCTGGTATTATCTACTTCTGGTTTCCTTTGCGCAACATACACATGGGCAGGAATAGTAGTCATTAAAATATCCTATGATTCTTAAACAGGGTAATTCCAAATACTCAATATTTTCAAGGTAAATGAAAATATAACCATCATTAAATCCGGCAAAATATCACGATGCTGTCGTTATCTATATAAGAAACATATTATCTATATATACAAAAAAATAACCTTGAAATCAAGTCATCAAAGACATAAAAACTTGAGGGTTACAATGCTACAGGAAGGTATTATTGATCCATGGGACTAATGGGAGGAAGGAGTGTATTTAGCACCGAGTCCAACTAGAAAAATTATGAGTCTCCGGATCCGGCCCGGAGACTCACGGAATATTTTAGTCAGCAGCGAAACCTTTCCTGAATTCCATATAACCTCCCTTTTGGTTTATATGGTTGAAATATGGTGATAGATGAAGCGCGCTGAACATAAAGGGTTTGTTTACTTTTCTTATATCGCACGGATTGTGCTCAACTCCTGCAGGGATATAAAGAACGGTGGCCTTATTTACTATATGTCGCTCATACTCTTTCCCAATAAAAATCTCTATCTCCGCATCAAAGGAACCGATCAGGTCCGGGAATTCGCATCCAAGGAAAATCAGATATTCATCAACATCATGGTGATGAGACATAACTTCCAATTTATATCCTTTGACAAACTGCTGCCAACCCATATTCATTTTTGCTCCCGGAAGATGTGCATCACCACGGAAATAGGCACAGGGACTCGGAACAAATTCAGGAGCCAGGGATTTTTCTTTAAACTGTGTACAGAAGAGATGGTCATATATATGGCCGTCTGTCCCCTTTGGCCAGGGAGGAAGATCTTTGAAAAAAGACGACTCAGCCTTTTTCTCTTCCGCCGCTCCGGCTACCATTGGAGCACCTAACGTTGCCAGAGCGCTGGCAATAGCTGCTCCGGCCGCTCCCGCGGACACTCCTTTAAGTAAACTTCTTCTGCTTTCATCTACATCATTGTCTTTTTTTAAACTCATTAGTTTCTCCTTTCAATATGTTGGATCAATAAAATATTTTCTTTAATTATTTTATCTACGCAAGAAGCTCCTGCGCTCTGATCAATCTATTCTGGACATCCACTCCATTAGGGCACTGAACCTTACAGGAAGTACAATCACTGCAGCGCACATTTCGTATTTCATCAGACAGACTGTTAAAGTTACTCTTCGCCTGATTAAAATTGCCACCGAAATCGTTATAGGCTAAAAACCTCAACACATCGGTAACCGGCATACCTTTCGGGCAGATATCTTTACACTCATAACACATGCGGCAATAATAGGGACGGATATCTTCGTTTCGAGAGTACAGCATCTTCTCGTCCTTGTGGGTGTAGGCTTCTGACATTGCCCGGACGTTCATCTCAAGTTCTTGTATATTCTTAACGTAAGGGACGGTTGTGGATATGGCTGGATTCAACAGGACCCACTTAATTGCTGCCAGAGGTCCTTCTTCGGGCAGTTCTACATCCCTTGGCACAAAACCGGCTACTGCGATAATAACCTTCATCGCAACAACTCCGATCCCGGCTGCATAGAGTTTTGAAATTGCCTTTTGCCTCAGGGGCGCACCGCCTATGGCATAACTATAGGTTGTCTGGACAACATCGAATTTACCTATCTTCAGTATTGTATCAGCCACAGCATGTACATCATGGGTACTTACACCTATAAACCTGGTTTTACCCTGTTTCTTGAGTAGTTCACAGGCCTCAACCGCTTCGTCAGTAATAGTATCAGGAGTATCCCTTGAATGAAGGTGCCAGATATCAACATAATCGGTGCACAGAGCTTTTAGACTTTCGTCCATATCCTTTAATATGGCGGCTTTTGTCCTCCCATCGGTTTTTGTCGCCAGAATAATCTTATCTCTTTTCCCCTTGATAGCCTCCCCGGTTACCTTTTCACTCATTCCGGCTCCATAGCCGCGGGCAGTATCTAAATAATTCACACCAAGTTCAATGGCCCGTTTAATGACCCCGGGATCGGGCGCTACACCAACACCTGAGCCGACACTGGACACCTTCAGGCCTGTTTTACCCAGCACACGATAGGAAACAGCTTCCTGAGGTTTTGCATGCGCATTTAATTCATATGTAGAAACAAGTCCTGCTGCCGGCAAAACCACTCCGGCCTTTAAAAACTTTCTTCTAGATGAATCGAATTTCATAAAGCCTCCTTTTCTAATTGAGGTTATGCGCGACTCCTTAGCAACTGTCTATGCCTCCGGCGCTATTAGGTCAGGCGGAGTAATAGCATTTACATTCAGTCGGATCAATGAATCAGAGATTGCTTTACCGTAACTTCCCGCGATCATATTATGATGGATACCGACAATATTTTTCATGAAACCATGGATATCCTTGACTTTTATCTCTGCCCTGTTTGAGCAGTATTTACGCATCTTTTGATATTCAGGAGGAGCATCTTTAAATGATGGTGTTCCCTTATCATTTACACCCTGAACTATCCTCCCTGGCCATATAACAAAATCTTTCAGGTCCTTGCTGAAACCTCCTATCGTTACATCAAGACCCACGGGATATTCTATTTCAGGTACAGCACCCTTGCCCATACCATGATAATCCCTGAGATAATAGGGCACGGGTGGAGCATCGGGACCATAAATCTTTGTCGGGGCCACACAATGGCGAAGAACCGTCCTGGAATTTTGCAGATCCACTGAAGATACATTACTTTGAAAGGAAGGTCTTCCACTGACCGCCTGCAATAACATTGAGGTAAGCATCATGCATACATCGGCTTCGCAGGCTGCTGTTATTCCCTGGTCTCTCAACATGGTAAATGCAAGACAGGGAAGCGGAATGCTATCATCAGCACCAAAGGAAAATTTTAGACAATCTATTGAAACCGCCGACAACCCCTCCTGCGCTATAAGCGAGCGCAGCAACAAATACATCCTGGCATTACCAAAAAGCATCTCATCTGTTGCATCTACTATTTTTGCTGCTCCTTTTTTCCATTTTTCCATTTCTTTTTTAGCGGCAGCGTCATCAACACCCTTTATAAGCTCCTTCAGGTCATCTACAGGGCGGTGTATTACTCTGACGCCTGTCATTTTATAAATATAATCCTCATTCAGATTAGGTGCAGGAATACTGGTTGACCCGAAGGGTTTACTGAAAATAAGGGCTTTCTGGCCTTCGAGAGGTCTTGGCGCTGAAACTGTCTTTATAAGCTCGATAGCATGGTCTTCAGAATTTGCAACCAGGGCATTCGTTCCTTTTATGCGAAATGCTGCCGCAAGGTCCGTCTCCCACATGATCAGCATATTGTTTATGGGAAGAAAAATTACAGGAATATCCAGAGTGCCAAGGGCTTCAGCAATACCTCTGGAGGACATAAACAGACCGGGCAGTATCATAAAAATAATATCCGCGTTCTTGTCCTTAATGGGTTTGAGAATATCTTCAGGCTTTTTTAAATCGGCCTTTACCGGGAAAACCTGGATTTCATATTCACTGATTGATTTAATGGACTCGATTATCTTTTCAAACCGTTCGGGAGCATCACTGACAAAAAGAAGATTCCTTTTCTTTCCCGCTGGGCTTGGTTTTACTCCTGCAACAGATTCAGTATTCTGCCTTGCAAAACCGGTGGTGGGTATGGCTGGCAGAGTTGCTGCTGCACCTGCCAGGGCTGTTGTTTTAAAAAAGTCGCGTCTGCTTATCCGTTTCCACTTTGGATGATCTGCCATCTTTACTTCCTCCTTTATAAATTTCAAATAAAATGCGGTTTTGCATTGTAATACTCAATAACAGGTGAGTCAAATCGAAATATCCGGAAATATTCTTTGTAACCATTTTTATTTTCAATCGTTATATCATCATTATTAACCTGTTTAGAGGTGCGGGCAGGCATATCGACTAAAGAAGCCGGCACCTGTAACAATTATCCGGAGGTAAAAAATGATAAAAAAATTATTTGTAATTTCAACGGCTTTAATGATTATGACTTCTCCTGTGGCCTTTGCCAGAGGAGGAAATGGGAATGGCGGAGGAGGCGGTTACGGAACCGCAAACAGAGGAGCAACAGCCAAGGGAACGGCAACTCAGATTCGAACGAGGATACATGACAATACAGGCACAGGAACTCAGGGTGCAGGTACCGGAGATATGAAACGTACCAGGATAAAAAAACAGGATAAATCGTGTACTACAACTACACCCACAGAATAGTGTGATGAGCCGGTTGTCTGTATTATATATACAATCAGCTAATCCTTTATATGTGTTTTTGTACTGGAAAATCCATTAGTATAATAAAAAAAAGGCGCGGATCAATAATATAATCCGCGCCTTTTTTTATTATTATAATTTTTCTTATCTGCCCCTGCCGCCTCCGCCGCGACCGGAACCTCCGGAACTGCCCATGCCTCCTGAACCATACCCTCCGGTTGAGCCACCTGTATTGACTGGTCCGCTGCGAGAACCGTAACCATTTCCTCCAGTGGTATTACCGGAGTTCATATATCCGGGACTACCCAGTTCACCAACCGACACACCTGCCCTGATTCCACGGGAAAATGATTCGGCAACAGCAGAAGGATTGGCCCTTGTTCTTGCCTGAGTAACAAAGGCTTTTTCAAGACTCCTCATCTTATTATGATCATATCCGCTCTGAAGAGCCGTTTTTACTGTATCAGCCACAGATGACGATCCAGCACCCATACGGGCCATGGTCTTTACTGTCTGAAAAGTCTGAATTTCAAGAGCGGATTTTTCTTTATTATTCCGGGTTTCCAAGCGGCTGAAAATTTCACCTATTCTGGCAATATCGTTACCGGCCATCCCGGCAGACAAAGATTCCGCGATATGCCCTGTTAAAATACCGGCCTGTTCATTATCACTGTTTA
>JASFHE010000367.1:0-6831 GCA_050123415.1 Desulfobacteraceae bacterium
CAGTTTCCTGTTAACCGCCTGACGCTTGCAATTAATCATAAGGACAAGTATGAAGATTTTCTAGAAACAAATTTTGTTAACAGATTAATCTCAGGGGCATTACCTGACAAAAAAGGAATATTGCTATTTGAGCCGGATATTAAAGAAGGTGATGAAGTTCTATTTATGCTGCGAAATGGTTCAATGATGATTGATTCTGTTAAAAAAAATACCAGGGCATTGTTTGATGAAATTATTTCAAATGGTGATAAGCCTGTCTTTAGTCTTTATATAGACTGTGCTGGAAGGGCATCGACTCTATCTGAAACCCTTAGTGAAGAAGCCTCTGAAGTGCAAAATATATGTAATCAATACGATGTCCCCTTACTGGGTTTTTATTCCGGTGTGGAAATAGCGCCGGTTCAGGGCAAAAGCAGAGGGCTTGATTGGACCGGAGTTCTACTCACACTGGCTGAGGAATAATATATTTATTAGATTTTTAGGATTTAAAATGGGAAAGGAACTGGAAGAAGCCAGAAAAGAGGCTGAATATTATAAAAAAATTGCCAAAAGAACCGGAGATCTTTTTCTAAGAGAAACACAGGAACTCTCAGAACTAGTTAGCAGGATAAGAGAAGTTGAGAATACCCTGCGTGAAAAGGAAGAAAAACTCCGAAACATAATAGAACACAGCAAAGAAATGTTTTATTTGCATGATACCGAGAATAAGTTTATTTATGTAAGTCCGCAGTCTGCTGACTTCTTTGGTTATACACCGGATGAAATGCAGATCAAATGGACTGAATTAGTGACCGATAATCCAAATAATAAAACCGGATTTGATTTAACCGAAAAAGCCATAAAAACAGGTTTAAAACAAAAATCCTATGTTCATGAATGTAGAAAAAGAGACGGGCAGATTATTTTAGTCGAAATTGATGAATCGCCGGTAAAGGATGAAAAGGGAAATGTTATTGCGATCGCAGGTGCGGCAAGAGATATAACCGAAAAAGATAAAATGGAGTCTGATTTACGTCAGGCCATTAAGATGGAATCCATAGGAACCCTGGCAGGAGGAATCGCCCATGATTTTAATAATCTGCTTATGGGTATCCAGGGACGGGCCTCCATGATGATGATGGATATTGATTCATCCCATCCTTTTTTTGAACATCTTGCAGAAATCGAAGAACATGTGAAAAGTGCAAGCAATCTTACAAGCCAGCTTTTGGCTTTTGCCAGAAAGGGTAAATATGAAGTAAAGCCTATCGACTTGAACGATTTGATCAAACAGTCATCTCACATGTTCGGACGTACCAAGAAAAATATTGAAATCAACTTAAAACTCCAGCCGGATCTCTCCATAGTGGAAATCGACCGGAATCAGATGGAACAGGTATTTTTGAATCTCTTTATTAATGCCTGGCATGCAATGCCGGCGGGCGGGGAAATAAATATTAAAAGCGAGAATACCGTTCTGGATATAGATTATGTAAGTGCCTTTTCTGTTTCTCCCGGTGATTATGTAAAAATCTCAATCAGCGATACCGGGGTAGGTATGGACGAAGTAACAAAAGAGAAGATATTTGATCCATTCTTTACAACAAAGGAAATGGGAAGAGGCACAGGCCTTGGCCTTGCCTCAGTATATGGAATTATTAAAAATCATAGTGGTATAATTAATGTGAGTTCAAAAAAGGGAGAAGGAACTACCTTTAATGTATATCTGCCGGCATCTAAAAAAGAAGTGCCAAAAACCAGGAAAATTTCCGAAAATTTTTTACTGGGAACAGAGACCATCTTGATAGTGGATGATGAACCAACGATTGTTAATATAGGAAAAGCACTGCTTGAAAGACTGGGATATCAAGTGATAGTCGCAGAAAGCGGCATGGAGGCAATTAAACTCTATGAAAGAAAAAACAGCAAAATTGATATTGTGATCCTGGATATGATTATGCCGGTAATGGGCGGGGAAGAAACATATAAACATTTGAAAAAAATAAACCCCGAAATAAAGGTCCTTTTCTCAAGCGGATACAACATCGATGAAGGATCGCCAGAAATACTTAAACTGGAATCTAATGGATTTATTCAGAAACCGTACAAATTTGAAAAACTATCACGGAAGATTAGATCCATTATAGATTCAAATTAATCGTCTGATCCGGGAAAGAGTATAGTTTTCCTACCGCCTCAGACATTTTTTTTACTTTGAAAAATAATAGTAAGTCGCATTTATCAACAACATCCCCTGAAAAAATAGATCTCGTCCGTTCTAAAGGCATTCATGAAAATCACCCGGGCCAGGATGCAGTTAATGTGAGCCTCCAAAAAATATCTTGATTTTTGATGATGACATCATTAAAATTACCGGTATTGATTCCGTCGATCTGTTATATGTTATGGAAGGATTGTAAAAATGTATCATGAAAGGATCTTGACAGACAGGCTTTACAGGCTCTTTTCAGTTTTTCCGGTTGTAGTGGTCTCGGGGGCCCGGCAGGTAGGAAAAAGCACCTTTCTTTCCAAAACATTGGGCAAGAAGATGGAATCGGTTGTTTTTGATCCGGTAATAGATGTTGAGAGTGCAAGGATGGACCCTGAGTTGTTCCTGGACAATCGCCGTCCCCCTGTTATCCTGGATGAGATTCAATACGCGGCGGAGTTGGTTCCGGCTATAAAACGGCGTGTTGACCGGGATCGTTCAGCAGGGCAATATATTCTCACTGGTTCTCAACAATGGGGCGTTATGCGTTCCATATCCGAAAGTCTTGCCGGACGGGCAGTATTTTTGGATCTTGACGGATTTAATGTTGCGGAGATAACTCATGAGAAGCGTCAATGCACCTGGCTTGACAAATGGATTGATGATTCCGGCAATTTTTTGAATACTTTTTCCGGGCGATATCTGGAAAAAACAACACTTTATGAACAGTTATGGCGCGGATTTCTTCCTGAAGCGCAATTTATCCCCCTTGACACAATCCCTGATTTTCACTCCGCCTATCAGCGAACATATATTGAAAGGGATGCCAGGTTGTTCGCTGATGTTTCAGACTGGCAGTTATTCGGGCGGTTCCTCAGGCTAGTAGCAGCCTTGACTGCCCAGGAGGTAAACTACAGCCAAGTCGGTCGGGAACTGGGCTTAACCCCCCAAACAGCCCGACGCTGGCTTGATATCCTGAAGGCCACCTTTCAGTGGTTTGAACTTGATCCATTTTCCGGAAATTCAATAAAAAAAGTGAGTGGAAAGCCAAAAGGGTATATATCGGACACCGGGCTGGCCTGTGCTGCCCAGGCCATATCGAGTCCAATGGCTATCGGCGGACACCCATTATGGGGTGCATTGTTTGAAACTGCGGTGGTTGCCGAAATCCGGAAACAATGCTCATTCATGTCGCCTAGACCGATGATGTACCATTGGCGTACGTATGGTGGGGCTGAAGTAGATATTATCATCGAATATAACGGTCGATTCTATCCTATCGAAATAAAAGCAAAAAGCAATCCAAGTCGCGGAGACACATCTGGGATTTCTGCATTCCGGAAGCAATATCCCAATCTCCCGGTTGAAAAAGGACTGGTGCTTGCACCAGTGGAGAGGCCAATCCCCTTATCTGAGAATGATTATGCGGTTCCTTGGGATATTAAAAAGAATGCATGATTAATAGCTTTTACTTACCACCATATAATCAAAATGCCTTTTTTATGTGTTAAACTATGTGAGAAATTCTTTCCAAAATATGGGAAAATGACCAATATATCTAAAATATGACAACCTAATTATATATTGAGGGGGTTAGGAAACTCAAGTTTTATGCCTACGAATCCGCAGGTCATCCCGTTTTGTTGGCGGGACTGAGCGCGCCATTTAACAAAGGTTTCGGGTGTTTTGCCTCTGTAAAGCCATTAATAGTAAGGCTATTGAGTCGTGTCAATATTCTTGCTATACTTTCGTTTCAGCCACCAACTAATTTGGGGGTTTTTAAGTTTTACCCAAATTTTGTCCAAATCGCATATAGATTTAAAAATTAACCATGCAGAAAGGAAAATTCAAACAGTTTAACAATTTAATATTTATTGAAATTTTTAATTCATATTTTATCTAAAAAATTCATTGATAAAATCTAGTATGTACACTGACCTTTATGGTTTCTCCGGGCCTGTAGATGCCAGTTTTATTTGACTGACTGAGAACAATACCATTGCCAAAGGAGACGGAAGAGAATATAAAAATTATAAAGAGGCTCAGGAATATATTTTTAAATGTTTTCATATTAGTATGTCAAATGGAGTTAATTAATGCCGAAACTAAACAATACAATAGATATACTCAAAATTCTTGATAAGTCAAACTGCAAAGAATGCGGATCACCGACATGCCTTGCCTTTGCAGCCGCGGTATTCAAAGGCCAGAAAAACCTTGTTGAATGCACACATCTGGATCAATCAATACTGGATGAATATTCCGTTTCCGAATCAATATCCGCTCCGCCACCGGACCCAAACAGCGAACCTCTTGACGATCTCAGGGCAAAACTTGAAGAAATAGATTTTTCAGAGGCTGCAAAACGGCTTGATGCAAAATATTCAGACGGCAGACTCACAGTAAAGGTGTGCGGAAAGGATTTCAGTGTCGATAAACAGGGGAACTTTTATTCGGAGATACATATACATACCTGGATCACTATTCCCCTTCTCAATTATATAATCTACGGCGCAGGAAAACCGCCTGTTGGTGAATGGATTTCATTCAGAGAGCTAAAAGGGGCACAGGACTGGTATAACTTTTTTGTACATCAGTGTGAGAATCCTCTTAAAAAAATAGCGGATTCATACACGGACCTGTTCGAAGATATGCTCCATATCTTTAACGGCAAACGGGTTAAAAACCATTATGAATCAGACATTTCTCTTGTGCTTCGCCCATTCCCCAGAGTACCGATGCTTATCTGTTACTGGAAGCCCGAAGACGGACTGGAGTCAAGCCTCAACCTGTTTTTTGACAAAACAGCCAACGGCAATATTAATGTGGAATCGGTCTATTCACTCGGGACAGGACTTGTTACAATGTTTGAAAAGGTTGCTCAAAGACATGGCGTCTAACCTAATTTTAACTTGCTTTAAAATTTCAATATGTTATGTTACGCAACTTATTAATCGCCTGTTGCTGGCATACTGATGTCAGATTATTTATTACGGGCGGTTAAGGATTAAACTTAAAGGGAAAATAAACAGATGATTAAACTTGATTTTTCAAAAGGAAACGGATTGCTGTCGGCTATTGCCCAGGATTATAAAACGGGAAAAATACTTATGCTTGCGTATATAAACCGGGAGTCCTGGGAAAAGAGCCTTGAAACAGGTGAAGTACATTATTACAGCAGATCAAGAAGCGAACTCTGGCACAAAGGCGGTACCTCGGGTAACGTACAGAAGATCAGAGAAATCTACGCTGACTGCGATAATGATACTGTCGTGTTCAAGGTCGAACAGGTCGGCGGCGCCGCATGTCATACCGGCCGTGATACCTGTTTTTATCAAAAGGTGGATTTTAATGGTGAAGTTACCATTGTTGGTGAACAGATATTCGACCCCGAAGAAGTATATGGGAAGAAATAGCATATAAAGGTAAAAAATGAAAAAATTAAAACTGGGTATCCCAAAAGGGAGCCTTCAAAATTCTACAATAAGCCTGTTTGAAAAATCAGGCTGGAAAATTAACGTTAACGGCAGGAGTTATTTCCCTGACATAAATGATGATACAATTGAATGTACAATATGCCGCGCACAGGAAATGTCCAGGTACGTGGAAAGCGGCACCATAGATGCAGGCCTTACAGGCCTTGACTGGACAAGGGAGAATGAGTCTGATGTAGTTGTTGTGGATGACCTGATCTACAGTAAGGTCAGCCAGAATCCTGCCAGATGGGTCCTGGCAGTTCCCAATAACTCGGACATCAAGGAGCTGAATGACCTCCAGGGCAAAAAAATAGCAACCGAGCTTGTGAACTTCACAAAGAGATATTTCGCTGAAAGAGAAATAAATGTCCAGGTAGAGTTCTCCTGGGGCGCAACAGAGGCAAAGGTAGTATCCGGCCTGGCAGATGCAATTGTTGAAGTAACGGAAACCGGCAGCACCATAAGGGCCCACGGGCTTAAGATCATTCACGAACTGATGCAGTCTAATACTCAACTCATTGCCAATAAGGAGTCCTACAGGGATGAGTGGAAGAAGGAAAAGATCGGCCAGATAGTTCTTCTTCTCAAAGGTGCCCTCAGGGCAGAAAACATGGTGGGGATTAAAATGAACGTGTCCGAAGAAAACCTGGACAAGGTTATTGATCTTCTGCCGAGCCTGAACGCTCCAACTGTGGCGCATCTTTATAAATCCACCTGGACTTCGGTTGAAACCGTGGTGGATGAAAAGGTTGTCAGGGAGCTTATTCCCGAACTTATCAAGGCCGGAGCCGAGGGCATAATTGAGTATCCTTTAAACAAGGTAATCTAGAAACCGATAACAGGCTTTCCATGACTCCAGTATCAAGTCGTTCAGAGGAAATAACATCATTTATTGTAATGGACGTACTTGAACGCGCCCATGAGCTTGAAAGAGAGGGCAGGGATATAATCCACCTGGAGGTTGGAGAGCCTGATTTTCCCACACCGGCACCCATATCAGAAGCAGCAATCGATGCAATAAAAAGAGAAGAAACCCACTATACCCACAGCCTCGGCCTGCTTGAGCTGAGGGAGGCAGTCTGTGAACATTATTTTGACAAATATAGGGTAAATATAACCCCTGACAGGGTAGTCGTTACATCGGGTACATCCCCGGCACTGTTTATG
>JASFHE010000368.1:0-6829 GCA_050123415.1 Desulfobacteraceae bacterium
CAGGGATACACCGGTCATCGCCAAGATTGAAAAACATGAGGCTATCGACCATTATGAAGATATCCTGGATGCTGCTGACGCAATCATGGTAGCCCGTGGCGATCTGGGTGTGGAGATACCATTAGAGGAAGTTCCCGGCATTCAGAAACAATTGATTCAAAAAGCGAATGCTTCAGGAAAACCGGTTATTACAGCCACCCAGATGCTACGTTCCATGGTGGATGCTCCGCGACCGACCAGGGCCGAAGCCTCGGATGTGGCCAACGCTGTTTTGGATGGAACGGATGCAGTGATGCTTTCGGAAGAAACCGCTATCGGAAGATATCCTGTTAATGCTGTTCAATATATGATTCGCATAATAGCTGAAGCAGAAAAAGCATACCCGCATGACCGGTACCTTAAAATGATGCCTGAAAAAGAAATTTCGGATGCCGTAACATATGCGGCATGTGTATTGGCAGATCATCTTGATGCAAAAGCAATATTAGCACCCACACAGTCGGGTAGGACAGCCATACATCTCTCCAGGTCCAGACCCAGACAACCGATTATCGCATTTACACCAAGCCTGACAACCATGAGGAGACTTTCACTTTTCCGTGGGATTTTTTCCAATTGGATTTCTGATCCTCTGGGTACGGATGACATGATTGAGAAGGTGTCTAAAAGGGCGGTTGAAACAGGGCTCCTGTCTGAAGGAGATTTAGCGGTCATAACGGCAGGTCATCCTGTCTGGGTAGCCGGTACTACAAATATGATTCGGGTTGAGAAATGTCGTTAACAATTTAAAACGGAGAATAAAAATGAAAATAAAGCCATTAAACGACAGAGTTCTTGTTGTAGGAATTGAGGAGAAGGAAAAGACCGCCGGAGGGATCATAATCCCTGATACGGCAAAGGATAAACCCCAGGAGGGAAAGGTCATGGCGGTTGGTCCGGGAAGATGGGATGAAAACGGGAAACGGATTCCCATGGAAGTGAAAAAGGGTGACAGTGTACTTTTGGGTAAATATGCGGGGAGTGAAATCAAAATCGATGGAGTGAAACATCTTATTATGACAGAGGATGACATCCTGGGAATCATGGAAAACTAAGTGGGGGATTAAAGAAATGGCTGCAAAAGAGATTAAGTATGGAGTAAAAGCAAGAGAAAAGATGATGAAAGGAGTTGATACACTGGCCGACGCAGTGAAGGTTACCCTTGGCCCTAAAGGCAGAAATGTCCTTATTGAAAAATCATGGGGCGCTCCCAGGATCACCAAGGATGGAGTAACTGTGGCAAAGGAGATTGACCTTTCGGACAGGTTTGAAAACATTGGAGCACAGATGGTAAAGGACGTTGCTTCAAAAACCTCTGATGTGGCGGGGGATGGTACAACAACTGCCACTGTACTGGCCCAGGCAATCTATCACGAGGGAGTTAAGCTTCTGGCAGCCGGTATCAACCCTATGTACGTAAAGAGAGGTATGGAAAAGGCAGTTGATCTGGTAGTGGCTGAACTGAAAAAAATATCCAAACCTACAAAGGATAAAAAAGAAATCGCCCAGGTCGGTACTATTTCGGCCAACAATGATCAAACCATCGGGGACATTATCGCCGAGGCCATGGAAAAAGTGGGTAAAGAAGGCGTTATAACAGTAGAGGAAGCCAGGGTGATGGAGACCACACTGAAGGTTGTTGAGGGGATGCAGTTCGACAGGGGTTACCTCAGCCCTTACTTTGTAACTGATGCCGAGAAGATGACATCTGAACTTGAGGAGCCCTACATACTTTTGCATGAAAAAAGAATCAAAAACATGCAGGATCTGCTCCCAATTCTTGAAGCAGTAGCAAAGGACGGCAGGCCTCTTTTGATTATAGCCGAGGATGTTGAGGGTGAGGCACTTGCTACACTGGCGGTTAATAATTTGAGGGGGACGCTGAAATGTGCGGCTGTTAAGGCCCCGGGATTTGGTGATAAACGAAAGGCCACCCTGGAGGACATAGCCATACTGACAGGAGGACGGGTGATCAGTGAGGAGATGGGCATTAAACTTGAAACCCTTACGCTGAATGACCTGGGCAGGGCCAAACGCATTTCCATAGATAAGGAAAACACAACAATTATTGACGGCAATGGTGATCCTAAAGAACTGGAAGGCCGGGTAAAGCAGGTAAAAGCTCAAATAGAAGAAACTACAAGTGATTATGACCGGGAGAAGCTGCAGGAACGCCTGGCAAAATTGGTCGGAGGTGTAGCTGTCATAAGTGTAGGAGCAGCCACAGAGGCTGAAATGAAGGAGAAGAAGGATAGGGTTGAAGATGCCCTTAACGCCACAAGGGCCGCCGTCGAGGAAGGCATTGTTCCGGGCGGTGGTGTGGCATACATACGAGCTATTAAAGTCCTTGAAAAGGCCATGTTCCAGGGAGAAGAGCAGCTTGGCGTAAACCTCATCAAACGCGCCCTGGAAGAGCCTGTAAGACAGATTGCTGCCAATGCCGGCTTTGATGGATCTGTTGTGGTCCAGCGGGTTTTGCCGGGAAAAGGCAGCTTTGGATTTAATGCCGAAACAGGTGAGTATGAAGATCTTATGCAGGCCGGGATTATTGACCCAACCAAGGTAACGCGGTTTGCGCTTCAAAACGCGGCGTCCCTTGCAGGCCTCCTTATGACGACAGAAGCAATGGTTGCCGAAAGGCCTGAAAAGAAAAACTCTTCAGCAATGCCGCAGGAAGACATGTATTGATAAATGAGAGGATATCATGATTTCACACTGAGATATGTCAAGGAGGCCTGATGGGTGATGTATCACTTCTGACTGATGAGGATATATATCTGTTCAATGAAGGAAACCATTCAGGGCTGTATGAAAAATTTGGCGCACATTGCATAGAACGAGAGGGTTTGAAAGGCACATATTTCGCCCTCTGGGCGCCCAATGCCCGGATGGTATCTGTCGTAGGAGACTTTAATGGATGGGACAGATCAAGCCATCCTCTTCTTCCCAGGGACAGATCCGGAATCTGGGAGGATTTTATTCCGGGTGTAAGGAAACATATGATTTACAAGTATCATATAGTCTCCCGGTTAAACAGCTACAGTGTAGACAAGGCAGACCCCTTTGCCTTTTGCAGCGAGACACCTCCGAAGACCGGTTCCATAGTCTGGGACCTGGACTATATCTGGGGTGATGACGAATGGATGGAAAAAAGAGGGAACTGCAACAGTCCTGAGGCGCCGATTTCTATTTATGAGCTGCATCCGGGCTCCTGGATGCGGATTCCAGAAGAGGAAAACCGGCCCCTCTCCTACAGGGAGCTTGCTCACAGGCTGCCCGAATATGTAAAGGACCTGGGCTTTACTCACGTAGAGTTCATGCCTGTGATGGAACATCCCTTTTATGGTTCATGGGGTTACCAGACGATCGGATACTTTACACCCTCAAGCCGATACGGGACACCGCAGGATTTCATGTATCTCATAGATCTGCTGCATCGGCACGAAATCGGAGTGATTCTTGACTGGGTTCCTTCCCATTTTCCCGGCGATGAACACGGCCTTGGTTATTTTGACGGCAGTTACCTCTATGAGCATTCAGATGCCAGGCAGAGAATCCATCCGGTCTGGGACAGCCTGATCTTTAATTATGGACGAAACGAGGTGCGCTGCTTTCTTATAAACAGCGCCCTTTACTGGATGGATAAGTATCATGCCGACGGTCTCAGGGTCGATGCTGTTTCCTCCATGCTGTATCTGGATTACGGCCGGGAGGTTGAAGAGTGGATACCCAATAGGTATGGGGGCAGAGAAAACCTTGAAGCCATCTTAGTATTAAGGCATTTAAACGGAGTGATATACAGGAATTATCCGGACACATTTACCGTTGCCGAGGAATCAACGGCATGGCCCATGGTATCCAGGCCCAGATACGCGGGCGGCCTTGGTTTTGGAATGAAGTGGGACATGGGATGGATGCATGACACCCTGGATTACATGTCCATGGACCCGGTTCACAGGAAAAATCATCACAGCAAACTGACCTTCAGGAATACATATTCCTTTCATGAAAACTTTATTCTTCCCCTTTCTCATGATGAAGTGGTTTACGGAAAAGGATCACTTTTGAGACAGATGCCGGGAGATTGCTGGCAGAAATTCGCCAACCTCAGACTCCTTTTGGGATATATGTACGCCCAGCCGGGAAAAAAGCTGCTCTTTATGGGCGGTGAGTTCGGCCAGTGGGATGAGTGGTATCATGAATCAGGTCTTGACTGGCACCTGATGGACCAGCCTCTTCACAGGGGGCTTCATCAATGGGTGAAGGACCTGAATCAACTGTACAGGAGCGAGCCTGCCCTTCATGAACAGGACTTTAACCCGGCAGGCTTTGAGTGGATTGACTGTAACGATGCGTTGCAGAGCACCCTTGGTATACTTCGCAGGGCAAACCCGGAGGATGGTGTGGTTGCTGCGGTGTTGAATTTCACGCCGGTTACACGGCATAACTACCGGGTAGGAGTACCTGTGGATGGCTTCTGGAAGGAAATTCTAAACAGCGATGTTCAGGATTATGGCGGCAGCGGCTATGGGAATCTCGGTGGCGTTATGGCTTCGCCTTTTTCGGCCCATGGCCGGCCCTATTCTCTAAACCTGATATTGCCTCCGCTTGCGGCAGTGTTTTTAAAGAGCCGGGGATTCTCACAGGAAAAGATGGCTGAATATGGTCCGGAGGAAGAAATATCTGTTAAACCCTGCCAGAATCAGTTCTCTTCATGAAAGGAATTTCCTGTGAAAGAAAAACCGACCTATAAAGAACTGGAACAGGATCTTAAGGAGTTAAAGGAAGAAGCCATCGATCAAATGCAGATCGAGGAAGCCTTAAAAGAAAGTTCTGAAAGAATTAAGTTCTTTGCCTATTCAATATCTCACGATCTTAAAAGCCCGGCCATAGGCCTCTATGGTCTTACAAAACGGCTGCAAAGAGATTATGCTGATATTCTTGATGAAAAAGGGCAGAGGTACTGTGATCAGATATTGAAAACCTCAGGGCAGATTGTCGAACTGGTTGAACAGATCAATGTTTTCATTTCAACGAAGGAAGCGCCTTTAAATATAGAAAAATTATCGCTTAATGAAATACTTCTGCTGGTAAGAGAAGAGTTCTCGACTCAACTCAGTCTCCGGGGAATAAAATGGTCGGAACCTGACTTTTTTCCTGAAATCGAAGCGGATAGATTGTGCTTAATAAGGGCCTTCAGAAACCTTGTGGACAATGCAATAAAATATGGCAGTGAAACATTAAGTGAAATTGATATCCGGTATAGGTCGTCTGATGTCTCCCATATTCTTTCTGTCCGGGATAATGGCATCGGCTTGAGAGGAGAGGATTCGTGCGTTGATATCTTTTCCCCTTTTATACGAAAAAAAACATCCAGGGGTGTTCAGGGATCAGGTCTGGGCCTGAATATTCTAAAAGAGATAGCAGATAAACATGGAGGAGAAGTATGGCTGGAGCCCGATCTGGAGAGAGGAATAACCTTCTATTTATCAATCCCCAAATATATTCATGGGGGACAAAATGATAGAAATGAAAGTGCTTAACAGGGGTGACCAAATGGATGCCACGGAAACTGCACAAGAGGCAAAACAGCAAAACATCATAGATATGGCGATTGGTTTTACTGCCATGATTCCATTTTTCCAGGAACGTTCAGTCGATCTTATCAAAGAGAAACTGACTGATCTGTTTGGAGGTCTTGCCCGGATCTGGACGGATGAAGATTTCAGCAGGATACACAGAGAGTTCTGCCAGTGGTTTGTTAAGACTATCCGGTTGGCGAAGAGTGGAGGACCTTCAGCATATGGTCATGCTGCAAAAGTTCTGGATATTGCTCTTAAGGTTTACGTCTACTACTGCAGGATGCCGGATCAGGAAAAGGCGGAGGCCCTGACGCCAATGTTAAATGGGGCCATTGACACAAAAATCATTCGCCATCTGTTTAAAAAATTGGATGATATCTACAGGAAGTCCTATCCTCAGCATTATTTATGGACAATTAAAATGATAACCAAAGAAGATTATGATTTGCTGCAGAGGGTCATTCGTCAGGATATCAGGGACTCATTTGATAATAATATTCTGCCTGTTCAATATGACGACATCATGGGACTACAACTTGACCGGTGAAACGATCAAACGGGAGACCGCAGGGCACTCCCCGCATGCTCTAATATAAAATCGTCATTGCAATTCTTTCAGGCGGGATTTTAGATCAATTAAATGGTCACATATGGCCATTGGCTAAGTATGACCCTTTTAGAATAGCTGTAACCGATCATGCTGGAAATGCTATTATGCTGATTTTGTCTAAATATCAAGGGCATACCGGTGTTATGCCCGGGATTTAAACCGTGGCACATTAATTGAACTGTAGTATGTATGTAAACTTGTAATCTTTTATCCTGGAAGCACACCATGGAATCAAGAATAAATGAGGAGGTAACAGCTATGAAACTATATCTGATCAATCCGTCAAACCCTCTTGTAAGTATTGTCAAAGTCAAAGAGAGTTACTGGAACCGTTACCGTGTCTGGAAGCCGCTCAGCCTTATGGTTCTTGCGGGCCTGACCCCTCCGGATTGGGAAGTATCAATCGTAGATGAGAATTTAGGTGCTCCGGATTATCCTGATATGCCTCGACCGGACCTCGTGGGTATTACTGCTTTTACCTCTCAGGCAAACAGGGCCTATGAAGTGGCTGCTTATTTTCGGAGTCTGGGTGTACCTGTCATCATGGGGGGGATTCACGCAACCATGTGCTGTGAAGAGGTTCTGGAACGCGTGGACT